>JBIIVZ010000173.1:0-5594 GCA_044339175.1 Roseateles sp. | reverse complement strand
CCGCAAAACGCCATCGATGCTGGCGCGGTATCGGCCAACGTGCAGTGGACCCGGCGGCGCGTCAACAGCACCCTGTTGCCGACCGACGGTTTCACGGCCAGCCTGCTGCTGGGTGCCGGACGCGCCGACAGCTCGGTGGCCAGCAACGGCTTTTTCGGCAGCGCCCATGTCAAGCTGCATGGCTACAAGCCGCTGCCCGGCCAGTGGTTCGGCATTGCCCGCGCTGAAATGGCGCAGATTGTTGCCGCCGACAACGTCGGCTTGCCGGAAAAACTGCGTTACCGCGCCGGCGGCGACGAATCGGTGCGCGGCTACGGCTTTGAAGACCTGGGGCCGGTAGATATTTACGGCAACCCAACCGGCGGCAAGGTGATGGCCACCGCCAGCCTGGAGCTGGCCCATACCCTTGTGCGCAGCATGCCGGAGTTGCTCGGAGCCGCCTTTGTTGACCTGGGTCAAGCGGCACCGTCGTGGGCAGAGTTCAAGCCCAACTACGGCTACGGCCTGGGGCTGCGCTACCGCAGCCCGCTGGGCACCTTGCGGCTTGACTTGGCGCGCGCCCACCAACCCCAAACCTGGCGCCTGCACTTCAGCGTCGGCATCGCTTTGTAAGCCGCACCGCCATGCCTTTGAACCCTGAAACGGACGCAGCCCCCGTGCCGTCATCCAAGCCACTGCGGCAGCAACGACGCAGACGGCTGAGCCTGCTGCTGGGGCTGTTCGCTCTGCCCACGGTGGTCTGCGCAGCCGCCCTGGCGCTGTGGTGGAGCTTGGCCACACCCGCCGGCAGCCGATGGCTGCTGAGCCATGTGCCGGGGCTGCAAGTCGAAGCGCCGCAAGGCAGCTTGCTCGGCGACTTCTCCGCCCGCCGCTTGCGCTACGCCCTGCCCGGCAGCCCAGGCGGCACGCTGCCGGCCGACAGCATCGAACTGGATCACCTGCAATGGCAAGGCTTGCAGATCGGCTGGAGCCGCTCCGCGCGGCTCTGGGCCGAAGTCAAGCTGAGCAACTTGCAAGCCGAGCGGGTGCAAGTGCTGCTGACACCGGCAACCGAGCCGAGCCGGGCCCCGAGCAATTTATTGATTCCGATCGGCCTGCAGATCAGCCGCATCAGCATCAAGACGCTGGAGATTCCGTCGGCCACGCCCAAGCCGGTGACCAGCTTGCGCGCCGCCATCAGCTTGAGCACCGAGCAGGGCTTGGCTCACCAGATCAAGATCGAAAACCTTGCTTGGGACTTGCTGCGCCTGAACGGCAGCGCGAGCATCAAGAGCGGCGGCGACCTGCAGCTCAGCGCCAACTTGCAACTGCAATCACTGCCCACCGCTGAAGGCAACGGCAACGGCAACGACGACAGCAACGCCAACTCTAGCGCCAGCGATCTGCCCGCCTGGGGCGCTGCCGTCCAAGTCAGCGGTCCCCTGCAAAAGTTACGCCTGACGGCAACCCTGCAGGCCAAGGCCCAACAACTGGTGGCGCAAGCGCAGGTGCAGCCCTTTGCCGCTTGGGCCGTGCCGCAATTGCAGATCAGTACGCAACAGCTCGATTTGTCGGCGCTGCTCTCCAGCGCACCGCGCACCGCACTGACGGGCCAAGCCGAATTGAGCGTCAAGGCCGAAGCTCAACCGGGCTTGCCCGCCAATGCCGTGACGCTGGCCGTCAAGGCCGCATTCAACAACGACAGCGCCGGGCGCTGGGACCAGCAGCGCCTGCCGGTCCGCGCGCTCACCTTGGCGCTGGATTTCTCTCCGGCCGACTTGGCTGCGCTGGACATCCAGAGCCTGGACTTGCTGCTGGGCAGCGCGGCCGCACCGGCCGGCCGGGCGCGCACGTTGGGCAAAAGCTCAAGCCAGGCCGGTAGCCAGCTCTCGATCGCGTTGGAAAACCTGCGCAGCGAAGGCCTCGACGCGCGCCTCAGCCCGCTGCAAGTCAGCGGCAACGTCGTGCTCAACACCAGCCGCTCGGCGGATCCACTGGCCGAGGGCGAGCCGCCACCGCTGCAATTGCAGATCAGCACCCAGCTGAGCGGGCGTCTGACCCAGCCGGTCATGGCCGGCACCCGCGCTTTGGGAGCCAACCTTCCGCTCAGCTTGCAAGCGCAGGCCACACTGTCCCGCTCGGGTGTCAATTTGCAGTCGTTCAATTTGAAAGCCGCAGAAGCCACGCTGGAGGCCAGCGGCGAGCTCACACTGACCCGCAACGGCAACTTGATGCAAGGCTGGCAGGCCAGCGCCCAAGCCAGCGCGCAGGTGAAGGATTTACGGCAGTTCTGGCGCGGTTTGGGCAGCGAGGGCAGCAAATCCGCCAGCAGCGCGCGGCAAAGCCAGCCACAACCACAACCACAACCACTGCCACTGGCTGCGGTGCTGGAAGCCAAGCTGGCTGGCGGCCCGTTCTCCAGTGGTGCGGCCGCCACGCTACTGAGCCAGGCACCCACCGGCTCAGCCCGGCTGCAGCTGAAGCCGGCCACCTTGGGCGGTGTGCCGGTGAGCGCCGATGTGACCTACGCGCGCACCGAGGGCGGCGTGCCGCAATTGCAGGCCGAGCTGCTGGCCGGCAGCAACAAAATACGCGCCGAAGCCCGCATAGAAAATAGCGAAAACAGCAGCGGGAACCCTGGGCGCAGTGGCGTCAGTGGCAGTGTTCGCAGCCTCGGCGCTGCCGAGAAAAACACCCCGCAGCTCGTGGCTGAAGTCGACCTGCGCGCCGGGCAATTGACCAGTCTGCAAGGGCTGCTCGCCAGCTTCGCCCCCCAGCTGCAATTGCTTGGCAGCCTGGAAGGCAAGGTCTCGTTGCAGGCCCGGCAACACGCCGCCGCTCAAGCGCCTGCCGACGCTTGGGTTTGGCACAGCGAGGCCGCGTTAGAGGCCCGCGACTTCCTGCTCGGCGGCGTCTCGGATGCACAGCCCATCAAGCTGGGCGCGGGCCAATTGAGCTGGGATGTCAGCAGCACGCTGGACGCCCCGCTGCTGGCCAAGCTGCAAATGGAGCAGCTCGGCAGCAACGGCTTTGCCCTGCCCACCGGCACCCTGACGCTGAACGGCAGTTGGGCCAAGCACATGCTGCAACTCGACACCGTGCTGGAAGGCCGGGTTCCGGCGGCGCTGGTGCCGCCGGGCCAGCCCCTCAACGCACTGACACGCGGGCCGCTCAAGCTGAGTCTGCAAGGTGGCCTCAAGGCCACGCCGGAACAAACCTGGCGTGCTGGCGGGCAATGGCTGGCCAGCCAGGTCGACCTGTCGGCCCGGTCACAAGAACCGCCGCGTGGGTCTTGGTTGCAAGCGCAGGGGCTGAGCCTGAAGCTCGACTGGGCAGCGGGCGGCCTGCTGCGCCAAGCAACGATGCAACCGGGCCGGCTGGAGCTGTTCGGTGCCGGGCTGCGCTGGCAACAACTGGCATGGAGCCGTGCAGCAGGCGTGTCGGTCAGCCCACAAGCCGGCATCTTCAGCGATCAAGCGACGCTCGATCTGCAATTGGAGCCGCTGTCGGTCGCCCCGTTGCTGGCCCGCTGGCAGCCCGACTTTGGCTGGGGCGGCACGCTGGTGGTGGCGGGCCACGCCCGCATCAGCACCCAGCCGGTACTGAGCGTTGACCTGTTGCTCGAGCGCCGCAGCGGTGACCTGACGGTGACCGACGACAACGGCACCCAGCAACTCGGCCTGACCGACCTGCGCGTGGGCCTGCTGGGCAGTCCCGGACTCTGGCACCTGACCCAGGCGCTGGCCGGCAGCAACGTCGGCGTGCTGGGCGGCGCACTGACCGCTCGCAACAATGACGGTGCCCTGTTGCCCAACCCCAGCTCGCAGCTGGAAGGTGTGCTGGAAGCCCGCGTCGCCAACCTCGGCACTTGGGGTGCCTGGGTGCCGGCCGGCTGGCGCGCCGGCGGTGCCTTGTTTGCCAGCGCCAGCTTCAGCGGGCAGCTGCGTGCGCCCGAAATCAACGGCCGCGCAGGCGGCAACAACTTGACCTTGCGCAACCCGCTGCTCGGCATCGATGTCCAGGGCGGCGAATTCGCCCTGACGCTGGCCGGTGGCAAGGCCGAGCTGGAGTCGTTCAAGGCCCGCGCCGGTGATGGCGACATCAAAGCCAGCGGTTCACTGCTGTTGGGTGCCGCGCCGCGCGCCGACTTGCGCATCACTGCCGACAAGTTCGGCCTGCTGCGCAGGGCTGACCGCCGTTTGGCACTGAACGGCAAGATGCAGTTGCGGCTCGACGCTGCAGCGCTTGATTTGCAGGGCCGGCTCGACGTCGAAGAAGGTCTGTTTGATTTTTCTCGCGGCAATGCGCCCGAGCTGGCGAGTGACGTGGTCGTGCTGCGGCCCAGCAAAGGCCCTGCCCTCGTGGCGGCCAAGGCCGCGACGCCGCGCGTGATCACGGTCAAGCTCGATATCAATCTGGGCAAAAACTTGCGCGTGCTCGGCCACGGCGTCAACACCTTGCTGGGCGGCGAGCTGCAACTGACCCAGGCCGCGAGCGGGCCGGTACTGCACGGCACGATCAACACCGAGCGCGGCACCTTCGATGCCTACGGGCAAAAGCTGACCATCGAGCGTGGTCAGATTACCTTTGCCGGCGTGCTGGACAACCCGCGCCTGGATGTACTGGCCATTCGAACGGGCGAAAGCGATGTGCGCGTCGGCGTGGCGATCACCGGCACCGCGCTGGCTCCACGCATCAAGCTCTACTCGGACCCGGACCTGCCCGACACCAGCAAATTGTCCTGGCTGCTGCTCGGCCGCGCACCCGACACCTTGCAGGGTGCCGACACCGCCCTGCTGCAAAGTGCCGCCCTCGCCCTGCTCAGTGGCAGCGGGGAGAGCAGAACCGGCAAGTTGTTCAAATCAGTGGGTCTGGATGAGGTGTCGGTCACCGACAGCGGCGTTGACGCCAAAGGCACGGTCGTCCGCTTGGGCCGTCAAGTCTCGCAGCGCTGGTATGTCGGCTACGAGCGCGGCCTGAACGCCACCACCGGCAGCTGGCAGCTGATCTACCGCATCGCCCAACGCTTCACCCTGCGCGCCCAGTCCGGCGATCAAAACGCACTGGATCTGATCTGGCAGTGGAAGTGGGAATGAGCGGCGTTCACGCTATCCAGCGCTCATGCCACAATCCGGCTCCTTGAGTTTCAGCGCAAGCTCTCCGTAGTTCAATGGATAGAACGGCCGCCTCCTAAGCGGCAAATGTGGGTTCGATTCCCGCCGGAGGGACCAAGACAGCAAATCAAGACCGCTCACATGGCATCAAGCCCCTAAGTAAATCAACGACTTAGGGGTTTTTTTACGCCATGTTGGCGCATGACGTAGCTTTACAGCGCAAGCGAGGCAGGGAACACATGGCTCAAGCAGCGCAAGGCCGAGGCCAAGTTAGGCGAACACTGGCAGCGCCTCAAGGGAATGCACCAAGCCGTGCGGGCCAAGCTGATGAAAATCATTCATGCCTGTGGGGAACAGCGCGACCGCACACTTTGCGCATTTATGACGACGAGGTTTCCGAACGGATTTCGTTGGTAGCGAGCGCAATGGCTGAAAAGTGCGAGCAGGCGCGCGCGCGAGGCCGCAACATTGGACACCTACGCACCTACGCACCTGCGCACC
>JBIIVZ010000172.1:0-5597 GCA_044339175.1 Roseateles sp. | reverse complement strand
GCCGCCGAAAGAGCCGCCGAAAAGACTGCCGAAGATATGGCGCGACGGGCCTCCGATGCCCAGTTGACGCGCTGGCTGTTGGCTCTGGACAGCGCCAAGGGCAACACGCGGGTGCCAGGCGATCACGCGGGTTCGGGGCTGGGTGGCAAAAAACTCGCTCCGGAGCGAGTCGAACAATTCCTCTTCTTGCTGCAGCCTCTGCCCGTGGAAGGCGACTTGCCACGGCTGCGCTTGGAGGTGGTCACCGCCTACACCCGGGTCAACGGGGACTGGTCCAAACCGAAGCCGATCAGATACACCCCGGCGAGCGGCCAACCAGTCTTTGACCGGGCCAGCGAAGCTGAGCACGAGTTGCTGCAACTGATCCGGGTCATGCCGGACAGCCAGGGCTACAGCAGCAGCTACGGGGTCAGGTCCAAGGTCATACCGAGCGGGCAAGCGGGGCTGTTGGCCCTGAAAATTGCCGCCGACACCGGCAGGTTGCTGCTGGACATCGGTGACCTCGCCCCCGGCCGACGCGTCACCTGGGGCCCGGCGCAAGCGCTGCACTGGGACTGGCAGAAAACGCCGGCCTCCAAGACCGCCACCGAAGCCTGGCTCTTGCGCGCCAGTTGCGTCGATAAAACGGCCGAGCTGTGTGGCAACTCCCCGCCGTTATACCTGGACAGCAAACGCGGCTTGTGTGGGCCCATCTTGAGCGACGGCATGAGCTCGCAAGAGCTGCTCGTCTTGCTGAAAGCGCCGCCGCTGCGGGAAGCCGCCATGCAGAAGTACCAGCTCGACATCGAGCAGCGCCTGGGCAGTTTGCCGCTGCCGCCGGTGCTGAAAAGCACGCCCACCTTGACGGGCGTGGTGCCGACGGCGCGGCTGCAACTGACGCCGACCGATGCCGCCGAGCTGCGCCTCAAGGGCTTGATCCGCGCCCGTTTGCGCTTTGACTACCAGGGCCATCGCGGCTGGTGGGCCAGTGACGCGGAGCGGGTACTGGTTGACGGGCGGCAGGGGCAGATCTTGCTGCAGCGCGACCTTGCGGCGGAACTGCAAGCACACCAGCGCTTGACCGACTTGGGCCTGAGCGGCGATGTGGGCGGTGAATTCGTGTTGTCCGGCCAGCAGGATCAACAGCGCTGGCTGCAATGGGCCGATGACGACTACGCCGCGCTGCGCGACGCCGGTTTCGAAGTCAGCCTGGACCGCGCCCTGGAACGCTGGATCACTCGGGCCGACAGCTTGACGGTGCGGATGCAAGCCGAGGATCGCGCCGGCAGCACGGACGACAACGCGCGTGACGAGGACCGCGACAGCACCGATGCCGGAGCCGACGAGCAAGCGCATTGGGAAGACGGCGAGTCGCATGAAACCACCTCGCCCTGGTTCGATCTGTCGCTGGGCATGGAGATCAACGGCGCGCGCCAGAACATCTTGCCCTGGCTGCCCAGCCTGATCGCTGCCGCCGGCAACAGCCCACGGGATCCGCTCACCGGTGTGCGGCAGATCCCGCCGTTCCTGTTCCTGCCCGACCCGAGTGGCCAGGGCTATTTGCGCCTGCCCACCGAGACGCTGAAGCCGTGGCTGGCGGCGCTGCTGGAGCTGGTCGGTGAGCGCAGCAACCACGACTTCTCCGGCGACAGCCTGAAACTCTCGCGCCTGGACGCGCTCCGAGCCAGCGCAGCCCTCGGTGAAGGGGCTGTCTGGGAGGGCAGTGCCGCCCTGCGCACGATGCTCAAGCAGCTGGCGGGTCAAGAGCAACTACCCGAAACACCGCTGCCCGCCGGCGTGCGGGCCGAGCTGCGCCCCTACCAGCGCCAAGGCCTGAGCTGGCTGCAGTTCCTGCGCCAACATGGCTTGTCCGGCATCCTGGCGGACGACATGGGCCTGGGCAAGACGCTGCAAACGCTGGCCCACATCCAGGCCGAAAAAGAAGCGGGCCGCCTGACCCGGCCGGCCCTGATCATTGCGCCGGTCAGCCTGATGGGCAATTGGAAGCGCGAAGCCGCGCGCTTTTGCCCCGAGCTGCGCTGCCTGGTGCTGCACGGCAAGGACAGGCATGACGCGGCCCACAACTTGGCCGAGCAAGACATCGTCATCGCTCCCTATTCCCTGCTGCACCGGGACCGCGAGCGCTGGTTGGAAACGCAGTGGCATCTGGTCGTGCTGGACGAGGCGCAGAACATCAAGAACGCCAGCACCCATGCGGCGCAAGTGGCGGCGCAATTGCAGACGCGCCACCGCCTGTGCCTGTCGGGCACGCCGATGGAAAACCATCTGGGCGAGATCTGGAGCCTGTTCCACTTCCTGATGCCCGGTTTTCTGGGCAGCCAGACGCGCTTCAACGAGCTGTTCCGCGTGCCGATCGAAAAGCTCGGCGACACCACGCGTCTGGCTCAATTGCGGGCCCGCATCACGCCCTTCATGCTGCGCCGCACCAAGGCCTTGGTGGCAGCCGATTTGCCGCCCAAGGTCGAGACCGTGCTGCGGGTCGAGTTGTCGGGTGAGCAGGCCAATCTGTATGAAACCATACGGCTGGGCATGGAGAAGACAGTGCGCGAAGCGCTTGATGCCAAGGGCTTGGCGAAGTCGCAAATCACCATTCTTGATGCGCTGCTGAAGCTGCGCCAGGTCTGCTGCGACCCGCAACTGCTCAAGCTCGACGCCGCCCGCAAGGTCAAGGCCTCCGCCAAGCTGGAGCACTTGATGGAGCTGCTGCCCGAGATGTTGGCCGAGGGCCGCCGCGTGCTGCTGTTCTCGCAGTTCACCAGCATGCTGACGCTGATCGAGGCCGAACTGCTCAAGCGCGGGCTGCGCTGGGTCAAGCTGACCGGCCAGAGCCAAAAGCGCGACGACCTGATCGAGCAGTTCACCAGCGGCGCGGTGCCGTTGTTCCTGATCAGCCTGAAAGCGGGCGGCGTGGGCCTGAATTTGCCGCAAGCGGACACGGTGATTCACTACGACCCGTGGTGGAACCCGGCGGTGGAAAACCAGGCCACCGACCGCGCCCACCGGATCGGCCAGACGCAGAGCGTGTTTGTCTACAAACTGGTGGCACAGGGCACGATTGAAGAGCGCATCCTGGCGCTGCAAGAGCGCAAGGCGGCGCTGGCCGACAGCATTTACAGCGGTGCCACCGCACGCAAGCAGCCGCTGTTCACTGAAAGCGATTTGACCGAGCTGCTGAAGCCTTTGTCAGCCCTTTGATGGCGCCGCACTGAAACCTCACTCCCCTCAAGGACCGCCATGTCACTTTATGTTTCAGATCTGGACGGCACGCTGCTGGGCCGCCAAGCCAGCTTGTCGGACGTCACGCGGGCCGGCCTGACGCGCTTGCTCGACGAGGGCTTGTGCTTCACCGTCGCCAGTGCCCGCCACGTCACCTCGATCAGCCGCATCCTCGCAGGCCTCAAGCTGAGCTTGCCGGTGATTTCCAGCAACGGGGCCTACATCAGCGAGATGGTCAGCGGCCAGCATGAGCTGGTGCACGCCATGGACCCGGCGCTGGGGCAGGCCATCTTTGCCTTGATGCGCGGCAAAGGTTTCATGCCGTTTTTCTCGACCCACGGCCGGCTCGGCGACCAGCTGTTTTACCAAGCGGCAGAGAACGAAGGCCAGCAGCGCTTTGTCGATGAGCGCTTGCGCAATGCCGACCCGCGCCTGCGCCACACCCCGCGCTTGCAAGACGAGTTGACCGACGCTGTCGTCACCTTTGTGGTGGTCGAGCGGGAGGGACCGTTGCAAGCGCTGCAGGCCGAGATCGAAGCGCTGTGTGGCGGCGCGGTCGAAACGCACCTGGCCGATGATCTCTACATGCCCGGCTGGCCCTGGCTGACCGTGCATGACCGGCGCGCCACCAAGGACCAAGCGATCCAGACGCTGGCCGAGCGCTACGGCTTGTCAGCGCGCGAGGTGGTGGTGTTTGGCGACCATGTCAACGACGTCAAGATGCTGCGCGCCGCCCACCGCGGCATTGCGGTAGAAAACGCCATCGCCGCCGTCAAGCAAGAGGCCCACCAAGTGATCGGCCCCCACCATGAGGACAGCGTCATGCGCTTCATCGACGCTGATTGGCGGCGTTGATCAAGCCTCAATACGGTACGGTTAGCCAATCAACCGTATCACCCTAGATTCGGCAGTTGACCGCTCCCCACCGCCTCGGAGGCCCCATGTCTATTGAGATTTCGCTGCCCGCACGCCTTCACCCATTGGGTGAGAACGCTACGCAGCCGATTGCGCCGCGCTACGGCACGCTGGCTGCGTTGCTTCTCCTGGTGGGTAAGAGCCCACTGCGTCGGCACGCCTTGCCATCGCACCGCATCGCAGCCCACTCAGCTGCGTCCAACTGCCGAATCTAGGGTCACCGATCGTCCTGAGCTTGTCGAAGGACTTCCCCCCGCTTCCGACAACCCTTCGACAAGCTCAGGGCGAACGGGTTCTATCCGAACAGCGTTGAATCAATGCTCCTTGATTGACGCCGATCAACGCGTCAAATCATCGAAGAAGGCTTTCGAATTGGAATCACGCCCCAGGAACTCCCGCACCAGCACCGGTGCCGGCTTTTGCCCGCCCTGCCCCAGCACGATGTTGCGGTAACGCTGACCCACCACCGGGCTCAGCTTGTCGGCCTTGAACTCGCCCCGCAAGTCCATCGCCAGCACCAAGCTCCACAAATAGCCGTAGTAGCCGGCCCCGTAACCGCCGGCCAGATGAGCAAAACCGGCCGGAAAGCGCGTCTCCTTGACATGGCCCAGTGGCGAAGCCTCCTCCATGCGCGCCCACAGCGCCATCGGGTCGGGCACAGCCGCCGCGTGCAGCGCCAGGTCATAGCTGGCAAAGAAGTGTTGGCGGGCAAAGCGTGAACCCTTGCCGTAATCCTTGGCCGCCACGGCCTTGTCCAGCAGCGCATCGGGCACCGGCTGGCAAGTCGGGCAGACCTCGGCCATCAGCTTGAGCACCTGTTTGTCGTAGACCCAGTCCTCCAGCATCTGCGACGGCGCTTCGACGAAGTCCTGCATCACGCGGGTGCCGCCTGCCGAGGCATAACGGGTGCTGGACAAATTGTTGTGCACCGCATGACCCAACTCGTGCAGCAGCGTTTCCATCTCGTCGAGCGTCAGCCCACGGCGGTCGAAGTTGACCACCAACGCCGCTGTCGAGGTGCGGCCGATACGGGTGGCACCGGAGCGCAAGGGCCAGACCGCCGCATGGTTGTACTTGCCAGCGCGCGGGTACAGGTCGACATAGAGCTGCGCCAACGGCTTGCCAGTCGCAGCGTCACTGACCACGAAGGCCTGCGCGTCCGGGTGCCACAAATCGGCTGCCACCGGGGTGTAGCGCACGCCCATCAACTTTTCGATCACGCGCAGGGCAAACAACAGGCTTTCCTGCGGCGGAAAGTAGGTCCGAAAGGCCTCTTGATCCACGCTGAAGCGCTCGCGCCGGATGCGCTCGGCGTAATAGCTGGTGTCCCAGCGATTCACCGTGGTGCTGCCGAGCGCCACGCCCAGTTGCTGAGCCTTGGCGGCGCGCAACTCGGCCAGATCTTTCAACTCACCCTCGGCGACACGGCTTTTTACGTCGCTCAAGAACGCATTGGCAGTGCGCGC
>JBIIVZ010000171.1:0-5606 GCA_044339175.1 Roseateles sp. | reverse complement strand
CCGCGTTAGTGGATCAACCGGTCTTCGGCGTCCACGAACAGTTCATCAAGAATCAGCGCGTCGGGCTCTTCGCCGAGGCTCCAGAACACCATCAGGACGATGATCTTCAAGTCATCGAGATCCATCGGGGCACCGGCGATGGCCATGCCGCGGTCGATCACCATTTCGCGCATCGGCGGTGGCAGCACGCCGGCCGACTCCAGGAAGCTGATAAAGCCGACCGAGGCCTCGCCCAAGTGATCCAGTTCGCTGTTGGAATAGACCCGCAGGCTCAATGGGCCTTGCACACCTTTGTACGACGTGGCCGCCACGGCCAGACCGTCCAGCCAGGTCAACGCTTCTTGGATTTCGTCGCGCTCGAATCCAAGCGCTGACAATTTTCGTGTCAGCTGGGCATGATCCGGACAGGCGTCCGGGCGCCAATAGGTTTCGTAGAGATAGACGAGTACGTCAAACATGATGGACTATAACCCAGGGCATTTAGGCTCAAAGTGCCCGGGTTGAGGGGCTAAACGCTGGCGCGGCGTTGAAACAGTTGGCCCGGCAAGCGCGCCACAACGCCGGCCAGTTCCAGCTCCAGCAGGTGGGCGCTGAGCTCGGCCATGGACCAAGCGCCACGCGCTTGCAGCCCGTCCGATGAGATCGGCTCGTAGCCCATCAGCTCCAGCACAAGGCGCTGCGCCGGGCTGAGCAGGGCGCTGGGTTCCGAGTCAACCGGCATGAAGTTGACGTTGACGTTGGCGTTGACAGCGGCGGCGGCCGGGCGCAGGTAATTGGCGGGCAGTTCCTCCAAGATATCCGCCGCAGTTTCCACCAGTTTTGCTCCTTGCCGAATCAGCGCATGGCAACCACGGCTCAGCGGCGAATGGATGGAGCCCGGGATGGCAAAGACTTCGCGACCGGCCTCGCTGGCCAAGCGTGCGGTGATCAAGGAGCCTGATTTCACGGCGGCCTCGACGACCAGGCAACCGATGGACAGGCCGGCAATGATGCGGTTGCGACGCGGAAAATTGGGCGGCAGCGGTGGCATGCCGAGCGAATATTCGCTGATCAGCAGGCCGTTCAAGACAATCTCGCGCGCCAGCGCCGCATGGCGCTTGGGGTAGATCTGATCCAGCCCGGTACCCAAGATCGCGATGGTGCCGCCTTGTCCCTGCAGCGCGCCCTGGTGGGCCGCGCCGTCCACCCCGACTGCCAGCCCCGACACGATGGTCAGCCCAGCCCGACTCAGTTCGCGGGCAAATGCCAATGCGTTGTCGTGACCCTGCGCAGTCGGACTGCGGCTGCCCACCACCGCCAGCGCCGGCTTGGCCAGCATCTCGCGCCGGCCGTGCAAATAGAGCAGCGGCGGCGGGTCAGCGGTCTGTAGCAAGGCAGCCGGATAGTCGGCGTCGCTCAGCAGCAGAATGTGGTGGGCCCGGTCGGCCTGCAACCAAGCCCAGGTTTGGCTCACTAGCTCGGCCAAGTGGGGCGGCGGCTGCGCCAAGGCGGCGCGTTGCGTTGGCGTCAGAAGCTCGCGCCAAGCTTGGCCGGGCAAGTCAAACACAGCTTGGGGCGAACCGAGGTGGCTGAGCAAGCGCCGCGCAGACTCCCAGCCCACGCCCGGTGTCTCCAGCAGCCTCAGCCAAGCGGCCAGCTCATTGCGTTCCAGCATCGGGCCTCCAGGGGCGCAGGTGACGCGACACTAGGGTTGGGTGAAGCGGTCACCCGGCTTGACCGGTTCCTTGACCGAAAGGATCAGGGCGTAGGACACGCGGGCATAGACCTGGAACACGAACAACACGCCGTGCCGCTCATCCGGCAATTTCATCAAATCGCGGTTCTCGCTGGTGCGGTCGACCAAGCGCCGACCTGCCTGCCAGAGTGCCAGCACATGACCGCGCTCCATGCCGTCTTGCAGACCTCGGTTCAGCGCCACGATCTGGTTCTGGCCGGCGTTCAGACCATCGCCGTAAATCGACACGATCTGACCTCCGATGGGCTGTGCCGGCGCATGTGGCACATAACGCAAAAAGCTGCGTTGCGGTACCGGCGACAAGCGGTCGCCCACGCCGATTTCCTGCCGCACCGTCTTGATCACCAGGGTGGCCGGCACGACTTCTGTCTTGCCGTCGGGTCCGGCTTGACTTTGGTCGGCGCGAATCAACTCGGCCGTGCCTAAGTAGGGGGCTTCAAAACCCAGAATTTCCTGGGTGGTCGGGTCACGCAAGGGGCGGGTGCTGCGAAACACGCGGTAATCGGTGGCCTGGCTCAAATCACCGCGTGCATAAGCCAAGTCGCCGCGCGACAGCAGCACGCGGCCCTCGGGCGTGGCCACGATGCGCGGTGCCGAGGCCAATTCGTCGGTATCGAACACCACGGCGGCATTCAAAAACGGTTCGATCAAATGCAGCGGAATCGCGGCGATCGAGTTTTCGTCCAGCGCCGCTGAACGCACCCGGGGCGACAGCTTGACGGTGCCAGCACCCAGCGCCTCATTGCCGCGCGCCTGCGCCAGTTGCAGTCTGGCGCGACCATCGATCGTCACCAGCAACAGCATCTGCCCCGGATAAATCAAATGCGGATTGTTGATTTGCTCCCGGTTCATGCCCCACAACTCCGGCCAGCGCCAGGGACTGGTCAAGAAGAGCTTGGAGATGTCCCACAGCGTATCGCCGGGCTTGACGGTGTAGGACTCGGGCGCGTTCGGGGCCAGTTCGCTCAAGGCCACGCCGGCCTGTGCAACGCGCTCGGCGGTGGCGCGCTGTTGTTCGGAAATGGGCAAATTGGCGGCAGTTGCCGCTAGGCTGGCCGTGCTGAAGCTGGCGGCCAGCATGAGCAGGGCCACAGCATGCCGCTGTGGCAGCTTTGGCAAATCAGAAACGGGCATGGCGCACTCTCTGGCCGCAGGGCGGCGCGGGCGGGTTGGGTGATGAGGTAAGTGGGGTCGCGTGGACGGCGCAAAGCAGACCCGAGCTTAGGGCGGTTTGGTGCGAACTTGCCGCTGGCTTGTTGTCTACTTGGCGTTGGCAGCGCGAAATCCCGCCAAATCGGCGAAAATCCTCGTTGGCCGCGAGGATTTTGCCTTCAAAAATGGGCGCTCGCAATCGATCAGGCGAGCCCTTGCTCGCGCTTGCAAGTTTTACCAATGGGCGTTGTGCCCCGTTCACAGCGCATTGAAATGTCCATACTTCATATTCTTCGTTACCCCGATCCTCGTTTGCATACCGTCGCCAAGCCGGTGCTGGCTGTCGATGCGCGCATCCGCCAACTGGTCGACGACATGCTGGAAACCATGTACGAGGCCGAAGGCGTCGGCCTTGCGGCCAGTCAGGTGAATGTGCACGAGTGCGTGGTTGTCATCGACACCTCGAACGACCGTGATGCGCCGCGCGTGCTGATCAACCCCGAGCTGATCGCCACCAGCGCCGAGTTCACCGAAAGCGAGGAGGGCTGCTTGTCGGTGCCGCAGATCTACGACAAGGTGCCGCGCCATTCCCGCGTCACCGTGCGCGCCCTGAACCGCGACGGCGAAAGCTATCAATTCGAGGCCGAGGGCTTGATGGCGGTGTGCGTGCAGCATGAGATGGACCATCTGATGGGTCGGGTTTTTGTCGAGTACTTGAGCCCGCTCAAACGCGAGCGCATCAAGACCAAGATGGTCAAGAAGACCCGCGAAGACGCGCTCGACTCGCGCAAACGCTGACGCCATGCCGACCCCGCTGCGCGTCGTTTTTGCCGGTACACCTGAATTTTCTGCGACCGCTCTGGCGGCGCTGCAACGGGCCGGCCATCAAGTGGTGCTGGTGCTGACTCAACCAGACCGGCCGGCCGGTCGCGGCATGAAGTTGCAGGCCTCGGCCGTCAAACAATTGGCGCTGGCCGAAGGCATTGCCGTAGCGCAGCCGCGAAGTCTGCGGCTAGACGGCAAATATCCAGACGATGCCGTCGCCGCAAGGCAGACCCTGCTGAGCGCTGCGGCGGATGTGATGGTCGTGGCCGCCTACGGTTTGATCCTGCCGCAATGGGTGCTGGACTTGCCCCGGCTGGGCTGCCTGAACATTCACGCCTCGCTGCTGCCGCGCTGGCGCGGCGCGGCACCCATCCACCGTGCCATCGAAGCGGGTGATGTGCAGACCGGCATCACCATCATGCAAATGGATGCCGGGCTGGACACCGGTGCGATGCTGCTGACCGGTCAGGTAGTCATTGCCCCGACCGACACCACGGCTACCCTGCATGATCGCCTGGCGCTGCTGGGCGGGACTCTGATTGTCGAAGCCTTGGCTGCGGCCGGCTCGCTGCCGGCCACGCCGCAGCCGAGCGCCGGAGTGACCTACGCGCACAAGATCGAAAAGACCGAGGCCTTGATCGACTGGAGCCAGGATGCTGCCCAGATCGAACGCCGCTTGCGGGCGTTCGACCCCTTCCCCGGCGGCTTGGCCATGCTGGACGGCGAGGCGATCAAATGCTGGCGCGCTGAGGTGGTTGAGGTCGTTGAAGGCGAGCTGGGCCGCCTGGGTGCGCCGGGCGAAGTGCTCGGCAGCGATGCCGCCGGGCTGGTCGTGGCCTGCGGTTTTGGCGCGCTGCGCCTGACCGAACTACAGCGCGCTGGGGCCAAACGTGTCAGCGCCGCTGCGTTTTTGCACGCGCGGGCCATCAGCGTGGGCAGCCGCTTCGCCGCCAGCCCACCCGTGACACTTGAAAACCCTGCGGGCAGCACGATCTGACGGCTTACGGAAGTTGCCGTAGGTACAGCCAAGGAGTTTCATGTTCAATCTGATGAAGACCGCTGTTTTGATGGCCGCCATCACGGCCTTGTTCATGGCGATCGGGGCGATGGTCGGCGGGCGCAGCGGCATGATGCTGGCGCTGCTGGTCGCGCTGGGCATGAACTTCTTCAGCTATTGGTTCTCCGACACCATGGTGTTGAAGATGTACAAGGCCCGCGAAGTCGATGCCACCTCGGCACCGCAGTTCTATTCGATGGTGCAGGAGTTGGCGCAACGCGCCGAGCTGCCGATGCCGCGCGTCTATTTGATCGACGAAGACGCACCGAACGCTTTTGCGACCGGCCGCAACCCCGAGCATGCCGCGGTGGCGGCCACGACCGGCATTTTGCGGGCCTTGTCCGAGCGTGAACTGCGCGGCGTGATGGCGCACGAGTTGGCTCATGTGAAGCACCGCGACATTTTGATCAGTACCGTCAGCGCCACCATGGCCGGAGCGATCTCGATGCTGGCCAACTTTGCGATGTTCTTTGGCGGGCGCGACAGCGAGGGACGTAACAGCAACCCCTTGGTCGGCATCTTGGTGGCGATTCTGGCCCCAATCGCGGCCAGCGTGATCCAGATGTCGATCAGCCGGGCGCGCGAGTTCGAGGCCGACCGTGGCGGTGCCGAGATCTCCGGCGACCCGCAGGCGCTGGCATCCGCGCTGACCAAGATCCAGCAATTCGCCCGCCAAATCTCGATGGCACCGGCCGAACGGCACCCGGAAACGGCGCAGATGATGATCATGAACCCGCTCTCCGGCAGCGGCCTCAAGAACCTGTTCAGCACCCACCCGCCCACCGAAGAGCGGGTGGCGCGCTTGCTGGAGATGGTGCCGGGCCGGTGAGCCTGAGC
>JBIIVZ010000170.1:0-5620 GCA_044339175.1 Roseateles sp. | reverse complement strand
ACGTCGATCTGCGCCAACTGGGCCACCAGGGCAAAGGCCGGGCGGTTGAACTTGCTGTGGTCGGTGGCGAGCCAGACCTCCCGCGAGTGCTCGATGATGGCGCGGGCCACCATCACTTCGCGGTAGTCGTAGTCGCGCAGCGAACCGTCGGGCTCGATGCCGGAAATGCCGATCAAGCCGATGTCCACCTTGAACTGGCGGATGAAATCAACCGCTGCTTCACCGACCACGCCGCGGTCGCGCGAGCGCACCACGCCGCCCACCATCACCAGCTCGCAGTCCGGGTTGTCGGCCAAGATCATCGCCACGTTCAGATTGTTGGTGATGACCCGCAAGCCCTGGTGATGCAGCAGCTCGCGCGCCACCGCCTCGGTGGTGGTGCCGAGGTTCAGAAACATCGAACAGCCGGCCGGCACCCGCGTCGCAATCGCCCGCGCAATGCTGGCCTTGCCGTCGGCCTGCAGCGCTTGGCGCTGGCGGTAGGCAATGTTTTCGGTGGTGCTGGACGGCACGCGCACGCCGCCGTGGAAGCGCGCCACCAAGCCGGCCTCGGCCAAGCGCTGCACATCACGGCGCACCGTTTGCAGGGTCACGCCGAATTTTTCGGCCAGCGCTTCAACGCTGATCGAGCCTTGTGCGCGAACTTCGAGCAACAGATCGTTTTGGCGCGGATTGGGAGTCATGGAGTTCAGCTCGGGGTGCTGGTAACGCACCGTTTTGGTCACATCGCTAGCCTAAAGCGAACCCAAACGAAGCAGTTAACGGGTTAACCCTGTGACCAATCGCACCAAAACGCGTTAAAAAGGAAAAAGGAACGCAAAATGGCGAACCCACCATCCTTCCGGAGACCCCTTGTGACCGACCCCAACAGGCTTGCACCCACCGCCGCCGCAGCAACCCCGAACAGCTTCGACGTGCTGGTGGTGGGCGGCGGCATCAACGGAGTGGGCATAGCGCGCGACTTGGCGGGGCGCGGCTGGAAGGTGCTGCTGGCTGAGGCCTCGGACTTTGCCGCCCACACCTCGTCGTCCAGCACCAAACTGATTCACGGGGGGCTGCGCTACTTGGAGTATTACGAGTTCTCGCTGGTCAGGAAGGCGTTGCAGGAGCGCGAAACGCTGCTGAAAAGCGCCCCCCACATCATGTGGCCGCTGCGCTTTGTGATGCCGCACGACGCGGCGATGCGGCCGGCCTGGATGATCCGCATCGGCCTGTTTTTGTACGACCATCTGGCGCGGCGCGAAGTTTTGCCCGCCTCCGCCGGGGTTGACCTGCACCGCTCGCCACTGGGCAAGCCGCTGAAGCCGCAATACCGGCGCGGTTTCGTCTATTCCGACGGTTGGGTGGATGACGCCCGGCTGGTGCTGCTGAACGCACTGGATGCGCAGGCCCACGGGGCCGAGCTGCTGACCCGCAGCCCGGTGACGGCGGTGCAGCGGCACTCCAAAGGCTGGACTGCCACGCTGGCCACGCCGCAGGGCGAGCGGGTGGTGCAGGCGCGCGCGCTGGTGAATGCGGCCGGGCCTTGGGCCGAGACGTTTTTGCGCGATGTAGCCAAATCGGCACAGGGGGAAACGCTGGCAACCAAGAACCTGCGACTGGTCAAGGGCAGCCACATCATCGTGAAGCGCTGTTTTGAGCATGACCATGCCTATATTTTTCAGAATCCGGACAAGCGCATCATCTTCGCCATCCCCTATGAAGAGGACTACACGCTGATCGGAACCACCGACGTAGAGTTGCCACAAGAAGCCTTGGCCGGCTTCGCCAAGGCCAGTATCGACAGCACAGAAATCAGCTATCTGTGCGATCAAGCCAGCCGCTACTTTGCCAAGCCGGTCACCACGGCCGATGTGGTGTGGAGTTATGCCGGCGTGCGGCCGCTGCTGGACGATGCGTCCGGCGACCCCTCGGCCGTCACCCGCGACTACCTGCTGGAGCCGAACTCGCAGGGCGCGCCGCTGCTGAGCGTCTGGGGCGGCAAGATCACCACTTACCGCAAATTGTCCGAAGACGCCGCCGACTTGGTCAGCGGCATGTTGGGCCAGCCCCGCAAGGCCTGGACCGAGGCCGAACAGCTGCCCGGCGGTGACCTGCGCGAATGGATCGGGGCCCCGGAGCGGCCGGACCGTGACTTCGAGCGCTTGGTGCAAGCGGTGCAACAGCGCCATGCCTACCTACCACCGAAGCTGGCACGGCGGCTGGCACGTGCTTATGGCTCACGCATCGGGCGGGTACTGGGCGAAGCGACAACGCTGGCCGACCTGGGCTTGGAAGTCGCACCGGGCTTGTTCGAAGCGGAACTGCGCTATTTGCAGCGTGATGAATGGGCTTGCAATGCGGACGATGTGCTGTGGCGGCGCTCAAAACTGGGCCTGCATTACAACGCGACAGAACGCGCCCAAGTCGCCACTTGGCTAACAGCCAACAAATAACAAATAGACCACTGACCGAACCGACAAGGCTAAAACAATGAAAAGAACAGCTCCATGCAACTGAGTCTGCAAGCCATCAAACACCGGGTCGGTGCGGATGTGCATCTGCACACGCTCGACCTGACGCTGCAGCCCAGTGCCGTCACCGTGCTGCTGGGTGCGACCCAAGCCGGCAAGACCACGCTGATGCGCTTGATGGCGGGGTTGGACAAGCCAAGCTCTGGCCGTGTGCTGGTGGACGGCGTGGAGGTGACCGGCCTGCCGGTGCGCAAGCGCAATGTGTCCATGGTTTACCAGCAGTTCATCAACTACCCGTCGATGACGGTGTTTGACAACATTGCCTCGCCGCTGAAGCTGGGCGGCAAGCTCAGTCAGTCTGCACTGCGCGACACGGTGAACGCGCTGGCCGAGAAGCTGCACATTGAAATGCACCTGGACAAGCTGCCGGCCGAGCTGAGCGGCGGCCAGCAGCAACGTGTGGCGCTGGCCCGCGCGCTGGCCAAGAACGCACCGCTGATGCTGCTGGACGAGCCGCTGGTGAACCTGGACTACAAGCTGCGCGAGGAATTGCGTGACGAGTTGAGCCAGCTCTTTTCCAGCGGCGGCTCCACCGTGGTCTACGCCACCACCGAGCCGGCCGAGGCGCTGCTGCTGGGCGGCTTCACCGCCGTGCTGGACGGCGGTGAATTGCTGCAATACGGCCCTACGGCCGAAGTGTTTCATCAACCGGCGTCGCTGCGGGTGGCGCGCGCGTTCAGCGACCCACCGATGAATCTGCTGACCGGCCAAGCCAAACCGCAGCGCATCGACCTGCTTCCAGGGCTGGCGCTGGACCTGGCGACAAGTCGCGCTGGTGTGGCTGCGACAGGGCCGGTGACGGTCGGCGTTCGCGCCAGCGCGCTGCGCCTGCGCAGCCAGCCGGGTGATCTGGCGATCAAGGGCCGGGTCGAGTTGGCCGAAATCTCGGGCTCGGACAGTTTTGTGCACGTGGACAGCGAGGTGGGTCCGCTGGTGGCGCAGCTGACCGGCGTGCATTACTTCGAGCTGGGGGCCGCGATCACGCTCTACCTGCAGGCCGCCCACGTCTATGTGTTTGACCAACAGGGCCGGCTGCTGCTGGCACCGCCCAGAAAGGGGCAGCTCTGATGGCCGCCATCGAACTCGACCTCGCCCACGCCTACCGGCCCAACCCGAAGCAGGACAGCGATTACGCGCTGCTGCCGCTGAAGATGCGCTTTGAAGACGGCGGCGCTTACGCCTTGCTGGGCCCCTCGGGCTGCGGCAAGACCACCATGCTCAACATCATCTCGGGCCTGGTGCAACCGTCACACGGTACGGTCACTTTTGCCGGCCAAGATGTAACGCGGCTGTCGCCGCAGCAGCGCAATATCGCCCAGGTGTTCCAGTTCCCGGTCATCTACGACACGATGACGGTGGCCGAGAACCTGGCCTTCCCGTTGAAGAACCGAGGCATGGCGGCGGACAAGATCAAAATCCGCGTCGGCCAGATCGCCGAAATGCTGGAGATGAGCGGGCAACTCGATCAACGTGCCGCCGGCTTGACGGCTGATGCCAAGCAGAAGATCTCGCTGGGCCGCGGCCTCGTGCGCGAGGATGTGTCCGCCGTGCTGTTCGACGAGCCGCTGACCGTCATCGACCCGCACCTGAAATGGCAGTTGCGCCGCAAGCTCAAGCAGATTCACCGCGAGCTGAAGCTGACGCTGATCTACGTCACCCACGACCAAGTGGAAGCGCTGACCTTCGCCGAGCAGATCGTCGTGATGACGCGTGGCCGGGCGGTGCAGATGGGCTCGGCCGATGCGCTGTTCGAGCGCCCGCAGCACATGTTCGTCGGTAACTTCATCGGCTCGCCGGGCATGAACTTCCTGCCTGCCAAGCTGGCCGACCGCGTACTGACGCTGGCCGGGCAAGACCTGACGTTGGACGCCGCTTTGGCCGCTGGCATGCCGCAGCAAGCAACCAGCTTCACCCTCGGCGTGCGGCCGGAATATGTGGCGCTGACCAGCAGCAACACGGCCGGTGCGCTGCGCACCACCGTCGCCAAGGTGCAGGACGTGGGCACCTATTGGCTGATCACGGCGCGAGTCGACGGTGCGCTGGTGCGCGTACGCCTCGATGCGCAGGACGAACCGCCGCGCGAAGGCGATGAGGTCTGGCTCAAAGTGCTCGGGCCGCAGAGCTGTTTTTACGGCGCTGACGAGCATTTGCTCGAGGTCCAGCAGCCCGCGACGGAAAACAACGAAAACAACAAAACCGCCGCGAACAACGAGGAGACTCCGGCATGAAGCCCGTCAATCAAAAAGCCTGGTTCCTGATTCTGCCGGTGCTGATCTGCGTGGCCTTCTCGGCCATCCTGCCGCTGATGACGGTGGTCAACTATTCGGTGCAGGACATCATCTCGCCCGAGCGCCGCGTCTTCGTCGGCATCGAGTGGTTCGCCAGCGTGATGCGCGACGAAGAGCTGCACGGCGCGCTGTATCGCCAGATGATGTTTTCAATGGCCGTGTTGGCGGTGGAGATTCCACTGGGCATCGCGCTGGCGCTGGCCATGCCAGCTCAAGGCTGGAAGTCGTCTGCGGTGTTGGTGATCATTTCCCTGTCGCTGTTGATCCCGTGGAATGTGGTCGGCACGATCTGGCAAATCTTTGGCCGCAGCGACATCGGCTTGCTCGGCGCGATGCTGAAAAACATGGGGATTGAATACAGCTACACCGGCAACCCGGTGCATGCCTGGTTGACCGTGCTGGTGATGGACGTCTGGCACTGGACGCCGCTGGTGGCGCTGTTGGCCTTTGCCGGCCTGCGCTCGATTCCCGATGCCTACTACCAAGCCGCCAGCATCGACGGTGCCAGCAAGTTCGCGGTGTTCCGCTACATCCAGCTGCCCAAGATGCGCGGGGTGTTGATGATTGCGGTGCTGTTGCGCTTCATGGACAGCTTCATGATCTACACCGAGCCCTTTGTGCTGACCGGCGGCGGGCCGGGTAACTCCACCACCTTCTTATCCCAATACCTGACGCAAAAAGCGGTTGGCCAGTTTGATCTGGGCCCGGCAGCGGCGTTTTCGCTGATCTACTTTTTGATCATTCTTTTGCTCTGCTTCATTCTCTACAACTGGATGCAGGCGCTGGGCCAAGCCGAGAAGGAGACTCAACATGGGTGAT
>JBIIVZ010000169.1:0-5634 GCA_044339175.1 Roseateles sp. | reverse complement strand
CCGTCGGCCGCTTCCAGCGCGGTCACGATGGACTGCTGCAAGCCGAGCAAATACTCGCGCACCCGCGCCGTGTCGATCACGCTGTCCATGACACCGCCTCGCTGAGCCCAGACGAGCGCCTGATCACGCTGCAGTTCAACGCTTCACCGCCCGGTAGCCGATGTCTTGCCGATACTGCTTGCTTTCGAACTGGATGTTGACCAGGGTGTCGTAGGCCAAGGCCTGTGCCTTGCGCACCGACTCGCCCAGCGCCGTCACGCACAAGACGCGGCCACCGGAGGTCAGCAACTGCCCGTCGATCTCGGTTGTGCCCGCATGGAAGACCATCGCGTCCTCGGTGTCGGCAGGCAAGCCGCTGATCGCATCGCCTTTGCGTGGGTCCAGCGGGTAACCACCAGCCGCCATCACCACGCCCAGAGCCACACGGCGGTCCCACTGCAGGTCCACTTGATCGAGCGTGCCGTCGGTGGCGTGCAGCAACACCTCCAGCAAGTCGCTCTTCAAGCGCATCAGGATCGGCTGTGTCTCGGGGTCGCCCAGGCGGGTGTTGAATTCCACCGTGCGCGGCTGGCCTTGGCCATCGATCATCAAGCCGGCGTAAAGGAAGCCTGTGAACGGAACGCCGTCACGCGCCATGCCGTGAATCGTCGGCATGATGATTTCGTGCATGACCTTGGCATGCACGTTGGGCGTGACCACCGGCGCGGGCGAATAAGCACCCATGCCGCCGGTGTTCGGGCCGGCATCGGCGTCGAGCAGGCGTTTGTGATCCTGGCTGGTGGCCAGCGAGACCACGTTCTTGCCATCGCACAAGACGATGAAGCTGGCTTCTTCGCCGGGCAGGAATTGCTCAATGACGACTCGCGCGCCGCCCTCGTTGTGGACGACGCCGAGCTTGTTGTCGGCCAGGATCCAGTCGATCGCCTCATGCGCTTCGGCCAGCGTCATCGCCACGACCACGCCCTTGCCTGCGGCCAAGCCATCGGCCTTGATGACGATGGGCTCGCCCGCTTTGGCATGCTCGGCCTCCACGTAAGCGTGCGCGGCTGCCACGTCGCTGAAGACCTCGTAAGCGGCCGTGGGAATGGCGTGCCGCTTCATGAAGTCCTTGGCAAAAGCCTTCGACGACTCCAACTGTGCGGCGGCCTTGGTCGGGCCGAAGATGCGCAGGCCGCGGGCGCGGAACTCATCCACGACGCCAGCCGACAACAAGGCTTCCGGGCCAACCACGGTCAGGGCGATCTTTTCGCTCTCGGCAAAATCCGCCAGAGCCTTGACGTCGGTGAGGGCAATGTTCTTCAAGCGCGGATCACGCGCCGTGCCGCCATTGCCTGGGGCCACAAAGACCTGGCTGACCCGCTGCCCCTGCGCCAACTTCCAGGCCAGCGCGTGTTCACGCCCACCGTTCCCAAGCACCAGCACTTTCATTCGCCGACCTTCATTCGATTGTTGATCTTCATCATTCGTTGATGCTGGCGTTGTGGAAGACCTCTTGGACATCGTCCAGATCTTCCAGCACATCCAGCAGTTTTTGCATACGCACCGCTTCGTCGCCGCTCAGCTCGATCGGCACATCGGCCCGCATCGTCACCTCGGCCACCGCCGCTGTCAAACCGGCCGCTTCAAGCGCTTGTTTGACGACTTCGAGCTCAAACGGCGCGGTCAGCACCTCGATCGAGCCGTCGTCGCCGGTGATCACGTCTTCGGCACCGGCTTCCAGGGCCACTTCCATGATCTTGTCTTCCGAGCTGCCGGGCGCAAACACCAGTTGCCCACAATGCTTGAACTGGAACGACACCGAGCCATCGGTGCCCATATTGCCGCCGTACTTGCTGAAAGCGTGCCGCACCTCGGCCACCGTGCGCACCTTGTTGTCGGTCATCGTGTCGATGATCACCGCCGCGCCGCCGATACCGTAGCCTTCGTAGCGGATTTCTTCGTAGTTGACGCCGTCAAGGTTGCCGGTGGCTTTGTCGATATTGCGCTTGATCGTCTCGGCGGCCAGGTTGACCGCCTTGGCTTTTTCAACCGCCAGGCGCAAGCGCGGATTTTCCTTCACATCGCCGCCACCTTGGCGTGCTGCCACCATGATTTCACGAATGACGCGTGTCCAAGCCTTGCCGCGCTTCTCGTCTTGGCGGCCTTTGCGGTGCTGAATATTGGCCCATTTGGAATGACCGGCCATAAGGCGCTACTCCTGCCGGGCCTGCTGCGCAGGGCCCTGTTTTAGTTGGTTAGACCGAGATTTTAGCTTTGTGCTCACGGAGTTCCGATTCAGGCCCCAATTCTGCTGGCCCAAGCTGAGCAAATTGAATGCTTTTTGCTGCCCGAGCCGGACCAAAGCGCAGCGCTTCACGCTCCATTCCCGCCGTTTCACGCCCCACCTTGCCGGTTCGTCGCAGCCCTGTGGCGGTCTCAGCCTCGTCTGACGAAGATGCGTTCGTCGTCAACCGTCACGGAACAGCAGCATGCAAACCACCGCCCGCATCCTCAGCCACATCCCCAGCTGGGTCTGGGCCATTTTTGCGGCCCTGATCGTGATGGGCGTGGTCCAAAGCCGCGATCAGTTCGCCTCGGCCAAACGGCTCTTGATCCTGCCGCTGGTATGGGCGGTGTTCGGCGTCTGGGGCATTTGCAGCGCTTTCGGCCCTCAGGCCGCGCCGCTGCTGGCTTGGGGCTTGGGGCTGGCCAGCAGCGCCGCCCTGGTGTTGCGTTCGGGCTGGCCGGGCGGCGCGCGCTTTGATGCTGAGCGTCAGCTGCTATTCGTGCCGGGCAGTTGGGGGCCGCTGGGCTTGATGATGGGCCTCTTCGTGGGTAAGTTCGCGCTGGGCATGAGCTTGGCTCTGCAGCCGGCGCTGGCCCACAACCTTGCGGCGGCGGTAGGTTTCAGTGCGCTGTTCGGCCTGCTCAGCGGGGCCTTCCTGGGCCGCTCACGGGCGATCTTGGCCCGTGCGCCGTCGGCAGCCACCACCACCGCAGCAGCCTGAGCGCGCTCGGCAGCGCCCACAATCCCGTCTGCCCGCGCTGCCCAATAGGCTGACCCCGCCGACCCTACCGATCCTGCTCACCCTACCGATCCTGCCAACAATGCCGAATATGTCCAAGGTCCGCAGCCTCCTCGGCAGCCCCAGCGTGGGGCGCTGGCTGCTGCGCCAGGCGCTGCTGATTTTGGGCGTCACAGCCGTCATATCGACCGGCCTTGTGGTGGTGCTCGACCAGCGCCTCGTGCCCACCGTGATTTTTTCTTTTTGCATCTCGGCCTGCTGTTTCATCTGCGTGCGCGGCCTCAGCATGCTGCTAGGAGCCTGGGCCTACCGGGGCCAGTTGCCGTCTGGCCAAGTTTGGCCTACTTGGCCGGGCTGGCCGCTGATGGTTGTCAGCCTGATCGTCGGCACGGTGCTGGGCTACAGCCTGGGCAACGAGTTGGCCAACTGGGTCACCGGCTTCAATGAGCCGGGCTTGCGAGGCAGCAGCTGGCGGCGCGGCCTGACCCTCATGGTGCTCTCGCTGATTCCCGGCATCGGCATGACGATGTTCTTTGTGCATCGCGGCCGCCTCGCCGCCGCCGAGCTCAAGGTCCAAGCGGCACAGCGCCAAGCGGCAGAGAACCAGTTGCGCCTGCTGGCCTCGCAATTGGAGCCGCATATGTTGTTCAACACACTGGCGAACTTGCGCGTGCTGATCGGCATGGACCCGGCGCGGGCACAGGCGATGCTGGATCAATTGATTGCCTTCTTGCGCGCCACCTTGAACGCCTCGCGCAGCAGTCAGCACTCGCTGAAGGATGAGTTTGCGCGGCTGGGCGATTACTTGGCGCTGATGCAGATCCGCATGGGCGCGCGGCTGCGGCCGGTGCTGGATTTGCCGCCCGAGCTGGCGGCGCTGCAGATACCGCCACTGCTGCTGCAGCCGCTGGTGGAAAACGCGATCAAGCATGGGCTGGAGCCGCACATCGACGGCGGCGAGTTGCGCATCAGCGCACGGCTGAAGGCCGGACAGCTGGTGCTGGAAGTGGCCGACAGTGGCGTCGGACTGCGCACCCTGCCTGACGCCGACGGCACGCAAGTCGGCACGAACTTCGGTCTGCAGCAGATCCGCGAAAGAATCGCCACCCGCTACGGTGCCGCCGCCCGTCTTGACTTGCAGCCCGGCACTTCATCCGGATCAGGCGGCTGCGTCGCCACCCTTTATTTGCCGACGACATGATGAACAGCACGCACCCCACCGCCCTGATCGCTGAAGACGAACCGCTGCTGGCCGAGAACCTGCGCGTCGAGCTGGCGCGGCTGTGGCCCGAGCTGCAGGTGCTGGGTTGCGTCTCGCACGGCCAGGCCGCTGTCGATCAAGCGTTGGCACTGGAACCGTCGATCTGCTTTCTGGACATCCGCATGCCGGGCCTGAGCGGTCTGGAAGCCGCCGCTGCGATGGCCGAGGACTGGGCTGATGCGGCAGCGCCCTTCCCCTTGCTGGTCTTCGTCACCGCCTACGACCAGTACGCGCTGCAGGCGTTCGACCATGCGGCCGTCGATTACGTGCTGAAACCGGTGCAACCGGCCCGGCTGGCACAAACGGTGCTGCGACTGAAGGCCGCGCTGGCACGACGGCAACTGACGACAAACAGCGCCCCGACCGGCATGCAAGCTGCGGTCGATCAACTGCGCGCTTTGCTGGGTGCCCCCGTACCCGCTGCTCCGACCTTGCCGACCTTACGCCTGCTGCAGATCGGCGTGGGCCAGAGCGTCCTGATGGTGCCGGTGGACGAGGTGCTGTACTTCGAGGCCGCCGACAAATACGTGCGCGTGCTGACGGCGGACAAAGAACACCTGATCCGCCTGTCGCTGCGCGACTTGCTGCCGCAGCTGGATGGCCAGCGCTTTTGGCAAATCCACCGCAGCGTGGTCGTGCGCGCCGAGGCGATCCAGCGCGCGGTGCGCGATGACACCGGCCGCCTGACCCTGCACTTGCACGGACGGGATGAGCGGCTGGCCGTTAGCCGGCTCTACGCCCACTTATTCAAAAGCATGTGAGAGGGATGGTCAGCGCAGCGGGCGACTTGCAGAATTGTGGCAACGTCGGTTGAGCAGGCGAGCCAGTGGGCTACCGACACGATCTCTATCCACACATTCACCAGGAGCAGACCATGAACGAAATAGGCGAAATAGGCGAAATGAGCGAACTTGAACTGCGCAAGGCCGCCAAAAAACGTGTCGGCATCAAAATGGGTTTCTACACCCACCTGCTGGTGTTTGTGGCGGTGAACGGTGGGCTGTTTCTGCTCAACAGCTTCACGACGGGGTTCAACGGCGGCCAGCGCTGGCATCACTTCCCGCTCTTCGGCTGGGGCATCGGCCTGGCCATCCACGGCCTTGTGACCTTTATTTCGCTGCAAGGCATGGGCTTGCGCGAACGCATGCTGAATCAAGAAATTGAAACGCTGCGCCGGCGGCAACCTTGAAGTCACTTGGCACACCGATAAAATCGCGCCAAACCCTGCCACTTCAGGGCGGCTCCCAGCGTGCCGCCCGCCGACCCGATGTCCCACCCTTCTGAAGAAGCTCTCAAGCCCGGCAACAATTTTCTGCGCAGCATCATCGAGCGCGACCTGATGCCGGGGCAGCAACCGGAGCGTCATTT
>JBIIVZ010000168.1:0-5648 GCA_044339175.1 Roseateles sp. | reverse complement strand
TTCCCCCGCGTGCTGGGCTTGCGCCAAGGGCAGGTGATGTTCGATCTGCCGTCGGCCCAGGTCACGCCGGCGCTGTTGGAGCAGTTGTATGCCGACGAGGTGGTGGTGGGGGGTGGCGATGCCGGGCAGCCAAGCTTGTCCGAGCAGCAGTTGCTCGCCTGCGCCCGCGTTAATGCCAACGCCAATGCCAATGCCAACGCCAACGCCAACGCCAACGCCAACGTGGTGATGCAATGCCGCTAGCGGGGCAGCCGGCCGCCCTGACTGATCCCGCCCTGCGCGACCCGGCTTGGTTGGGCCGCGTGTTTTGGCTGGCGGCCGCGTTGCTGCTGCTGTGGCCGCTGGGCGTGGCGACCGAGTTCCGCCCATGGCTGATGTTCGAGCCCGAGAGCCTGCGCGTGACTGCACGCTTTCTGGGCGACTTTATGCCGCCGGCCCACGGGGCTGAGTTCTTGCTGATGGTGGCCCGCGAGGCTTGGCGCACGGTGGCGATGGCCACCGCCGGCATCAGCCTGGCCTTGCTGCTGGCGCTGCCGCTGGCTTTTGTGGCCACGCGCGGGCTGTCGGTGTCGCTGCTGAGCGGCCGCATGGCGCGCGGCCCGGCGTTCGTGCGGCAAGGCGTGCGCGGCTTGTTGATCCTGTTGCGCAGCGTGCCGGAGTTGATCTGGGCGCTGATCTTTGTGCGCGTGGTCGGCTTGGGGCCCACCGCCGGCGTGTTGGCGATTGCGCTCAGCTATGCCGGCATGCTGGGCAAGGTCTATGCCGAGGTGCTGGAAAGTGGCGACGCCGAGCCGACGCGTGCGCTGCTGCGCAATGGCTGCGGGCGCTTGCAGGCTTTTGCCTACGCGCTGCTGCCGCAAAACGCGGCCGAGCTGAGCAGCTACACCGTCTACCGCTGGGAATGTGCGATCCGCTCCTCGGTGGTGCTGGGCTTTGTCGGCGCGGGCGGTTTGGGGCAGCAGCTCGACGCTTCGATGAAGATGTTCAACGGTGCCGAGGTGTCGACGATGTTGATCGTGTTCGTGCTGCTGGTGGCGTTGGCCGACGGCTTCAGCGCCTGGTTGCGGCGGGCGCTGGCATGACGCCGGTGAAAGCTTCGGTGCCGGTGTTGTTGCCGCCGCCGCTGTTCAACGCACGCTGTCAGGCGTGCTGGATCGTGCTTGGCGTGCTGCTGTTGGTGGCTTTCAGTTTTTGGTCGCTGGACTTGCAATGGGCGCAGATGTTCTCGCCCGGTTCGGCCCGCAGCATGGGCCGTTTCGTGGCGGAGTTCTTCCCGCCCGATGTCAGCCAGCCATTTCTGGGCCGGGTCGCCTGGGCCACGCTGGAGACGCTGGCCATGTCGGCGCTGGGCACCGTGCTGGCGGTGTTGTTTGGCATCGCGCTGGCGCTGCCTGCCGCCCGCCTGCATGACGACGACACGGCCTGGGCGCGCCGCCCGACGCGCTGGCTGCTGAATGCGCTGCGCTCGATCCCGGAGCTGGTCTGGGCCACGCTGTTGCTGATCTCGGCCGGGCTGGGGCCGTTCGCCGGCACGCTGGCGCTGGCCATCCACACCACCGGCGTGCTCGGGCGCTTGTTTGCCGCCGCGATTGAAAACAACGCGGCCGGGCCCGGTTTTGCGCTGCGCGTCCAGGGTGCCGGCAATCTGCGCATCTTTTTGTACGCCACGCTGCCGCAGGTGTTGCCGCAGTTGATCAGCTACAGCCTCTACCGCTGGGAGAACAACATCCGCGCCGCTGCCGTGCTGGGTGTGGTGGGGGCCGGCGGCTTGGGGCAAATGCTGGCCTTTCACATGGGCCTGTTTCAGATGCACAAGACCGCCACCGTGCTGGCCGCCATGCTGCTGCTGGTGGTGCTGGTCGACTTTTTGAGCGACCGCTTGCGCCGCGCGCTGGCTTGAAAATTCCCGCGCTTGCGGGTCCAGGCCGAGCAGGCTCTTAGGGCGAGAGTCTTTCGTAGCGAGCGGCTGTCAGGCTAGGCGGACGGAGCGCAGGGACCGGAGCGTACTTCAGGTACGTGAGGATCACGAGCATCCGGCCAACGACGCATGGCAGTCGCGCAGTAGAAAGACTCTCGCCCTAGTGTCGCGTCAAGCGCCATCTGTCGCCGCCCACTTGCCCTCGCCGCGCATGGCGTTGTTGCAAGCTTTGCCCATGCCACTGGGCATGAGCTGCAGCTTGGTGCCTAGCCCTGCACGCCGATGGCGGCGCGGTCATGCGACATCTGACGCTTGACACGACACTAGTGCTCGCCGCCGAAGCGGACGATCAAGTTGGCGATATAGGTCTCCACCAGCTTTTCGTTCTCGCTCGTCACCACCGGGGCCACCATCATTTTCATCAGGCCGGGCAAGGGCAGGGTCAGCTCACCGCTCAGGTTGAGCAGCAGGTGGGTATAGGTTTTCTTGTCCTTGATGGCCCAGCTGCCGCCGATTTGGGCGTTGCCTTCGCCTTTCACTGGCGTCCAGACGACCGTGCCCTTTTTCTTGTCCGCCACATAGTGGGAGGCGTAAATGGTCTGGATATGCAATTGCGTCGGCCCGACGCTTTCCATCTCCCAGCGGTAGGTCTGCGCGCCCAGGTCGGTCAGCCGCGCCAGCTTCGGGAAGTGGCTGGCCGAATCCGGCACATCGGACAACACCGCAAATACCTCGGCGGCAGGCGCGTTGACTGCAAACTCATAAGTCAGATCGAACGGGACGGTGATGGCCATGGCGGACTCTTGTTGACGGTTGTGTAGGCCTTCAGCCTAGCTTGCCGAGCAGCCATTTGTCCAGATCTCGCAGCGTCTGTTCAATGTTCAGCGGCTTGGTCCAGTAGCCGGCAAAGCCCTGTTCGAGGGCTTGCTTGATGTCCTCCGGTCGGGCCGCCGCAGAAACCATCACCGCCGGCACATCCTGCAAGGAGTCGAACGCGCGCAAGGCATCGAGCAAATCGAGGCCGGTCATGTCCGGCAAATGCATGTCGATCAGCAGCAGGTCGGGTTTGTCGCGCTGCACTGCGGCCAGGGCACTGGCTGCGTCGACGGCAATGCTGAGCTGCAAGCCGGGTCGGATGCCGACGATGGCCTCCATCAAGATGGCGTTGATGGCGTTGTCTTCGACGTACAAAATCTTGCCGTAAATAGTCGGCGCGAGAGGGGCCGGCTGCCGCTGTTGCCGCTGCTGTGTTTCTGGCTGTAGGTGCGGCTGTGTTTTCGGCTGAACGTCCGGCTGCGTTCTCGGCTGTGTTTCCGACTGCTGCTGCGCCGGTTCCGGCCGGTGTTCGGGCGGCGCTTGCAGCCGTATCGCTTCAGGCGGCGCGGGCAAGCTGATCAAGAACATCGAACCCTTGCCGAGCCCGCTCTGCACGCTCAGGTCGCCACCCATCAGGATCAGCAGATGCTTGGCGATGACCAGGCCCAGGCCGTTGTCTTCGGTCGCCGTGTGCTCCGCATTGAGCCGGTTGAACGGCTGGAACAGCTCGGCTTGTTGTTCCTCCGACAGGCCCGGGCCGGTGTCGGTGACGGCGATGCAGAGGGTCTGGTCCTGAAGTTCCGCGCTGATCTGCACGCTGGAGCCGATCGGGCTGCACTTGAGCGCGTTCGCGAGCAGGTTGGCCAGCACCTGTTGCAAGCGCAGCTCATTGGCCATCACCGTCAACTCAGGCGCGCATTTCACGGGCAGCAGCAGCACACCTGCTGCGTCCGCTTGGGCCTGCATCAGCCGCTGAGCTTGTTGCAACTGTGCCGGCAAGTCGATTGCCTGCAACTCAACCGGCAGTTGCCCCGACTCCAGGTTGGTGACCTCCAGCAACTGGTTGATCAACTGCAGCAAGTGCCGGCTGGACGCACGAATGACCTCCATGTGGCGGTTTTGGCCAGGCGACAGCGGCTCGACCGGGTCGTTGCTCAGCAGTTGTGCAAAGCCCAGGATGCCGTTCAAGGGCGTGCGCAACTCGTGACTGATGCGCGACAGCAGTTGGGAGCGCGCGTGATGGATGCGCTGCGTCGTCAACCGCTCGGCGTCGGCCGCCTCCATGTCCTGGCGCTGGGTGATGTCGGCAATATGGCCGTGCCACAGCATCACGTCGTTGGCCAAGCGGTGCAGCGTGGCTTGCGCCTCGTGCCAGCGGATCTCGCCGGTCGGGGAGCTGACGCGGTAGATCAGTTGCAGATCGCTGCCCTGGCGCTCGGTTTCGTACAGCGCGCGCTGCCAGGTGACGCGATCATCCGGGTGGATGCGGCTGAACACCGCTTCGGCCGATTCATGCGCTTGCGCCGGGGTGACGCCGTAAAGGCGTTGTATCGCCTCGCTGGCATAGGGGAAGTGCTGGCTGCCATCGGTCAGTTGCAGCAACTGGAAGATCAGCCCCGGCGCTTTGTCGGCGGCGCGTTTGATGCGCAGCATATCGTCCTCGATGCGACGGCGCTGGCGTATCGGCGCCAGCACCATGTCGATCAAGGTCTCGCCGGGCTCGGTGCGTTTGCGGGTGTAGACCAGCATGTCCAGCGTGCCGCCGCTGGCGCACTTGAAGGTCAGCGACAACTCTTCCGTGTTGCCATGCAGGCGCAGCAGCGGTTGCAAATAGCTTTGGTAGAGCACGCGCGCGGCATTGGACAGCAGGCTGTCGAAGGGGCGGCCTTCCAACTGCGCGGCGCTGCTACCGAGCAGTCGGCACAGCGCGGCGTTGACCGACACCACCAGGCTGCGCTCATCCAGGCTGAGCCAGCCACAGGGCAGTCGGGCCAGCGCTTGGCTGGCTGCATCGTCATTGAGCGGGGCGGAGTTGTTCATGCTCAGAGCCTCACTGCGCGGCAAGATAGCGGCGGATCAAGGCAATGGTTTCTGCCGCGTGGGTCATGTGCGGGCAGTGCCCCGAGGCTTCGATCACCGCCATTTGGCTGTTTTTCAGGTGCCGGTGCACATAGTCGCCGACCGAGCGCGGGGCGATCGCGTCGTCCGAGCACTGGATGATCAAGGACGGCGACTGAACCAACGGCAGGTCTCGGCGGTTGTCGCCCAGGAAGGTGGCGGCGGCAAAACGGCGGCTGATGTAGGGGTCGGCCGCGCAAAAACTGGCTTTCAGCTCTTGCGTCATTTCACCGGCCCCGTCGGCCCCCATCACGGCCGGTGCCAGGAAATCAGCCCAGCCCAGCATATTGCTTTCCATCATGTCCATCAGGCCGTCGATGTCCGAGCGATCGAAGCCGCCTTGGTAGTCCGGCGGGTCGTTCAAGTAGCGCGGTGAGGGGCAGACCAGCACCAAGCTGGCGATGCGCTGCGGCGCTTGAATGGACGCCAGCAGGCCGATGATGGAACTGACCGAATGGCCGATGAAGACGGCGTTCGTCAAGTCGGCGGCTTCGAGAATTTCCACCACGTCTTGTGCGTAGCCTTCCAGCTTGGCGTGGCGGTGTGCGTCGTAGGCCTTGATGTCGGACTTGCCGCAACCGATGTGGTCAAACAGCATTACCGGATGGGTCGCTTCAAAGGCCGGTGTCACAAAGCGCCACATTTGCTGGTCGCAGCCAAAGCCGTGGGCAAATACCAGGGTCGGTTCAGCGCCGCCGGGTGTCTGGCCCGAAATGGAAACATTGTTGCGTTTGAAAATGTTGTTCACGAGCGGGTCTCCCTTTGAGTGCAGTCCGTTGCTGCGGGCGGCCGACAG
>JBIIVZ010000167.1:0-5667 GCA_044339175.1 Roseateles sp. | reverse complement strand
GCGACGCCAAGTATGTGAAGCTGGCGGACGAAGCCGTTTGCATCGGGCCGGCCGCTTCTGCGCAGAGTTATCTGAGCATGCCGGCCATCATCGCGACGGCCGAAGTGACCGACGCCGAAGCGATTCACCCCGGCTACGGTTTCCTGAGCGAGAACGCCGACTTTGCCGAACGGGTGGAGCGCAGTGGCTTCACCTTCATCGGCCCGACGCCCGAGTCGATCCGCATGATGGGCGACAAGGTGTCGGCCAAGCAAGCAATGATCCGCGCCGGCGTGCCCTGCGTGCCCGGCTCCGAAGGTGCGTTGCCCGATGACCCGAAAGAGATCATCAGGATCGCGCGCTCGGTCGGCTATCCCGTCATCATCAAAGCGGCTGGCGGCGGCGGTGGGCGCGGCATGCGTGTCGTGCACACCGAAGCGGCCCTGGTCAATGCGGTGCAAATGACGCGTGCCGAGGCTGGCGCGGCATTCGGCAATTCCCAGGTCTATATGGAGAAGTTCCTCGAGAACCCGCGCCATATTGAAATCCAGGTCATGGCCGATGAGCACAAGAACGCCGTCTGGTTGGGCGAGCGCGATTGCTCAATGCAGCGCCGCCACCAAAAAATCCTCGAAGAAGCACCTGCTCCTGGCATTCCGCGCCGGGTGATCGAGAAGATCGGTGACCGCTGCTCGGCGGCTTGCCGCAAGATGGGTTATCGGGGAGCTGGCACGTTCGAGTTCCTGTTCGAGAACGGCGAGTTCTATTTCATCGAAATGAACACGCGCGTGCAGGTGGAGCATCCGGTCACCGAGATGGTCACAGGCATCGACATCGTGCAAATGCAGATCAGGGTGGCCGCCGGCGAGAAGCTGCCGTTCACCCAGCGCAGCATCACGATGCGCGGCCACGCGATCGAGTGCCGCATCAACGCCGAAGACCCGTTCAAATTCACGCCCTCGCCGGGCCGCATCACCATGTGGCATGCGCCGGGCGGGCCGGGCGTGCGGGTCGACTCGCATGTCTACACCAACTACTTCGTGCCGCCGCATTACGACTCGATGATCGGCAAGATCATCGTGCACGGCGATACCCGCGAGCAGGCCTTGGCGCGCATGCGCATTGCGCTGTCTGAAACAGTGGTGGAAGGCATTTTGACCAATATTCCGCTGCACCGCGAGCTGATGGTCGATGCCAAGTTCGTCGAGGGCGGCACCAATATTCACTACCTTGAGGGCTGGATGAGCCAGCACAAACGCGGATGAGCGCTGCCACTTTGCATGAATTGATCCTGATCTGCGGCGAGGACGATGTCGAGACCGTCAGCGACGCCTTGATGGAGCTGGACGCCCTGGCGGTGTCGGTCGAGGATGCCGACGCCGACACGCCGACCGAACAAGCGCTGTTTGGTGAACCAGGCATGCCGGCACCACGCGGTGGCTGGCAACGCTCGGTGGTGCGCGCGCTGTTCCCGTCGGAGCTTGAAGCGACGGAATGCGCCACGCTGGTCTTGAGTCAGGACTGGGCTGCCAATGTGCATGTGCAGACGATTCAGGCGGTGGCGGAGCAAGACTGGGTGCGTTTGACTCAGTCCCAGTTCACACCGGTTGAAATCACGCCCGAATTCTGGATCGTGCCGTCTTGGCACCAGGCCCCGGAGCAAGCCAAGCAAGTGATGCGCTTGGACCCTGGCTTGGCGTTTGGTACCGGCACCCATCCGACCACCCGCATGTGCTTGCGCTGGATTGCCCAGCATGCGGCGCTCAGCCCGACGTGGACACGCGTGCTCGACTACGGCTGTGGCTCGGGCATTCTGGCCATCGGTGCGGCGCTACATGGTGCCCGCAACATCGATGCGGTCGATATCGACCCGGCTGCGATTCAAGCGACAACCGCCAATGCGCTGGCAAATGACGTCAGCTTGGCGGCGGCCCTGCCTGACGCGGCGTCGGGTGAATACCCCTTGGTGCTCGCCAACATCCTGGCGACGCCGCTGAAGTTGCTGGCCCCCCTGCTCTGCGCCCACTTGGCCGCCGGCGGTCACCTGATTCTGGCCGGCATTCTGGCCCGCCAGGCGGATGAGCTGAAAGAGGCTTATGCGCCCTGGGTCAAGCTCGAAGTCAGCGACGAGGAAGAGGGCTGGATCCTGATGTCAACGCAGCGCGTCTGACCGACGGTGCCGGCTCGTTCGCAGGCCCGTGGGTAATCTGGCACATGGCATGATCACGACATGAGTTTCGCCACCCGCTGCACCGCCTGCGGCACCATCTTCCGGGTGGTGCAAGACCAGCTCCGAGTCTCGGATGGCTGGGTTCGCTGCGGGCGTTGCGCCGAAGTCTTCGATGCGCGCGTGCAGTTGTTCGACATCGATCGCGATGCGCCGCCAGCGTGGCCCCTGCCCCATACAGCGAGTAGGGCGAGCAGGACGAACATAGCGAACGGTGCCGACAAAATCGACAGACGCGCCAGCTCCCGCCTCAGTGCCACTGACGAAGATCTAACTGACGGCAACGCCAACGCTGACGCATTCGGCGACGCAGAGCTGCGCAATGCTTGGCCGCCGGCCAGCCCGCCTGCCCGTCAGCCCGGGCCAGGCAAAGGTCCTGCCGATGACGACCTGGAGTTCGAGGTGGCCGCAGCCACCCCGCCCGGTAGGGCGTGGCCTGAACCCGAACCGGAACTGGGCGCCGAGCCTGATTTTCAGAATCCTGCAGGGCGCTCGTCACCGCGCGCCCATGCCGCCCCTCCCGCTTACCCCGGTGAGTCGCGACTGGAGCCGCAATGGGTGGACGTTCAGGCGCAGGCAGCCACCGAGGTCGAAACCAGCATCGCGTCAATTCGGCGGCATGCGGCCAACCTGAAAGTACCGCCTGAAAAAGAGCGCTTAGACCCGCCAGCGATCGCAGCACCCAGCGCAGCGGCGGGTTTGCCGGCAAGCGCCTTGCCCCCCGGCACAGCTGCCGTTACACCAGCGCCTGCCGAGCCTTCTTTCATGCGCGGGTTGAAGCGCGAGAACCGCTGGCGCAAGCCCGGCGTGCGGGCCGCTTTGAGTGTGTTTTCTTTGCTTTTTTTAGCGCTGCTCGGCCTGCAGGTGACCCATCATTTTCACAACGCCATCGCAGCGCTTTATCCCGCGGCCAAACCGGGCCTGCAGCTACTTTGCCGAGTCAGCGCCTGCGAGTTGCAGCCCTGGCAGCGGCTTGCGGCCATCCATGTTGAAAGCAGCAACTTGAGCCAGACCGCCACAGGCAACCACTACCGTTTGGCAGTGACTTTGCGCAACAAGTCGGCGGTAAATGTCGCAGCACCATGGATCGAACTCAGCCTGACAGACGCCAGCGGAGCCTTGGTGGCTCGCAAAATGCTTGCACCGAAGGACATGAATGCCACCACGGACACCGTTGCTTTCGGGGCCGAATTGCCGCTGCAAGCGATTTTGGCCACCGGTGCGCAACGCATCAGCGGCTACAGCATCGAAGTCTTTCACCCCTGAAGCCAGGCTGAGCCGGCTGTAACAAACCTGGCTAGTGTCGCGTCAAGCGGCACAAGCCGCGACTCACAGCACCCTTGCTGTCTGCGCCGTCTCAAACGTGAAAAAACCCGGACTCGCCGGGTTTTTTCTTGCTTTAGCTGCTGTCATACCGCCAAAGTGGCGAGCCGTCAGCACTTCAGTGGTGCAACGACTTCAAGGCTTGCTGCCTGTCGGAAAGGGCCATGCAGCAGTCGGATTCAGCGCGGTTTTCGCAGTGCTCGCGGCTGCCGTCGACTTGGCACCTGCTTTTTTGCTCACCGGAGCCACCGTCTTCACGGGCGGCTTCTTGCCGGAGGCTGCCACCGTCTTGGCACCGACTGCCTTGGCTGCGGGTGCCACGGTCTTCTTGGCTGCAGCAGCCTTCTTTGCCGGTGCTGCTGACTTGGCAGGTGCTACTGCTTTTGCTGCGGGAGCGGCTGCTTTCTTTGCAGGAGCGGCTGCGGCCTTAGCAGGTGCAGCGGCCTTCTTGACAGGCGCTGCTGCCTTCTTGGCAGGCGCGGCTACAGCCTTTGCTGGTGCAGCGGCCTTCTTGGCAGGCGCAGCTGCTTTCGCAGGCACGGCGGCCTTCTTAGCGGGTGCGGCAGCCTTCTTGGCAGGTGCAACTGGTGCCACAACCTTCTTCACAGCTGCGACTGCTTTGGGCGCTGCGACAGCGACCTTCTTTGCAGTTGCAGCGACCTTCTTCGCCGGTGCGGCCTTTGGGGCCGGAGCCTTCTTTGCAGTTGCCATTTCAGTTCTCCTTGATCAAGTGGAAAAAGCGCTGCCCACAACGAAATTGGCCGTTGCAGCGCAGCTATTCACGACCCAGATGTCACCCAGGAGGAGTGCCCCGGTACCGTGAATGGAATGGCGGGAATCGAACCTAGCGCCACCGGCTAGCATTTCGATTCCCGCTTGTCTTCTCAAATTCAAACCAACTGGTTTCTGCTCAGCAAATAGCTCCGAGCCGTTGACTGCTTTAGCTGCACCGCCTCGCAGCAGCCCAACCCGACCCTGCATCCAGCAGACCTGACGATCTACCGGATGTGCGAGTTCAGTCCCAGGACAGTGCACCACCCGATTGATATTCAATCACGCGAGTTTCGAAGAAGTTGCGTTCCTTCTTCAAGTCAATCATTTCGCTCATCCAGGGGAATGGATTTTCCTCGTTGGGAAACAGCTCTTCCAAGCCGATCTGGGCCGCGCGCCGGTTGGCGATGTAGCGCAGATAACCCTTGAACATCGAAGCGTTCATTCCCAGCACGCCACGCGGCATGGTGTCTTCGGCATACGCATATTCCAGCTCGACCGCGCGCATGAACAAGGCCTTGATCTCGACCTTGAACTCGGCCGTCCACAAATGCGGGTTCTCCATCTTCAATTGGTTGATCAGATCGATGCCGAAATTGCAATGCATCGACTCATCCCGAAGGATGTATTGATACTGCTCGGCTGCACCGGTCATCTTGTTCTGCCGACCCATGGCCAAGATCTGGGTGAAGCCAACATAGAAGAACAAGCCTTCCATCAGGCAAGCGAAAACGATCAGGCTCTTCAGCAAGATTTGGTCGTTTTCCGGCGTGCCGGTGTGGAAGTGCGGGTCCATGATCGCGCCGATGAACGGGATCAAGAAATCGTCTTTGTCGCGGATCGACTTGACTTCGTTGTAGGCGTTGAAGATTTCCGACTCGTCGAGCCCAAGCGATTCGACGATGTACTGGTAAGCGTGAGTGTGGATCGCTTCTTCAAACGCCTGGCGCAGCAGGAACTGACGGCATTCCGGGGCCGTGATGTGGCGGTAAGTGCCCAGCACGATGTTGTTGGCAGCCAGCGAATCGGCGGTCACAAAGAAACCAAGATTGCGCTTGATGATGCGGCGCTCGTCGTCGGTCAGCCCATTCGGATCTTTCCACAAGGCGATGTCACGCGACATATTCACTTCTTGCGGCATCCAGTGATTTGCGCAAGTGGCGAGGTACTTTTCCCAGGCCCACTTGTACTTGAACGGCACCAATTGGTTGACGTCGGTCTGCCCGTTGATGATGCGTTTGTCGGCGGCGTTGATGCGGCGCGCAGCGACTTGGGGTGCCGCGACCGGTGCGACGAAACCCAGCGCCGCCTCAGCGACTGTCAGCACCGGCGTTGCCGGAATCGGTGCCGCTTGGGTCGCTTGGGTC
>JBIIVZ010000166.1:0-5700 GCA_044339175.1 Roseateles sp. | reverse complement strand
TGGGCGCGCTGGCGCAGCGGCTGGGTGGGCGGTTGACGCTGTGCCCGCCGCTGGACTACCCAGCGCTGCTGTGGTGTTTGCACCGCAGCGCGCTGGCCTTGACCGACTCCGGCGGCATCCAGGAGGAGGGCGCTGCGCTGTCCTGCCCGGTGCTGGTCTTGCGGGACACCACCGAGCGGCCGGAACTGATCGAGGCGGGTGCCGGAATCATCGTCGGCACCGACGGTGACCGCATCGTGCAGACCGTGCAGCAACTGCTGACCGATGGCGCTGGGCTTGCCCGCATGCGCCAAGCGGTCAACCCCTTTGGAGACGGGCATACCGCTCCTCGAATCGCCGATGTTCTGGCCCGTGATCTGGAAAGCAACCGATGAGTTCAACCCTGAAGTCCAAAGCCTGTCTCGGCCTTTGCCTCATCGCAGCGCTGTGGACAGCCCCTGCGGCTGCCGAGTCGATCATCAGCGCGACCGGCAACGCGGCAGCCACCGTCAGCAACGCCACCAACGCCACCGACGCCAGCACGCCGGTGACTTGGGATGTCGTCGCCAGCCACAGCAACTTGAGCGTGGGGCTGGCCGACGGTGAGTCGCTGTCGTTTCGCGCCGCCTGGCAGTTGTCCGAGGGCAACAACCTGCAAGCGGAAGTGCTGGACGAACGCAAGTTTGGCGCGCATGGCGGCGTGGCAGCGCTCGCCTACACCCGAGTGCTTTCGCCCGACTGGTTCGGCACCGGCACGCTGGTGTTCGGCCACGGCGGGCCGAACTGGGCGAATGCACGCGGCGACCTGCAACTGTCCCGAAAGTGGTTGGCACAGCGTCAGTTGGTCACCTCGGTGGCCGCCACTTACGCGGTGTTCGACAACCAGCGCAGCGACAGCGGCTTGCGCTTGTCGGCGGCCTGGTATCTGGAACTGCCCGCGGTGCTGGAGGCCGGCGTGCTGTTCAACCGCAGCCAGCCCGGCAGCATCACCTCGCAGATGCCCTTTGTCAGCGCCACCCTTGGCAGCCAAGGCCAGCAGTATCTGAGTCTGCGTGCCAGCAGCGGCACCGAGGCCTATCAAGCGCTGGGTGCGGCCGCTCAATTGGTCAACTTCCGCAGCCACAGCGTGGCGGCCACTTGGCGGCGCTGGATCGCCCCGCAGTGGGGTTTTACCGCTCAGGCCGAGCAATACAACAACCCCACCTACCAGCGCAACTCGCTGGGCCTCGGTTTGTTTGCCAAATGGTAAGCCGCCATGCCTGTTGATCATCAACCGCTTGAATCACTCCAGCGCCGGCCTTTGGGTGGGTATTCGCAAGGCCATCTGCGCGGCCACCTGGGCGGCACGATTGCGCAGCACCGCGCCCTGTGGCGGCTGCATCTGCCGCTGCAACGGCTGTGGGTCGGCCTGGCCCTGGCCGTCGGCCTGACCTGGCTGGCGTTGCTGGCGCGCCCCTGGGTGGCACAGGCCTGGGCGACCGAGCTGGTCTGGTGGCTGCAGACGCTGGAGCTGCCGGGGCAGTTCGAGGTGCAGGGGCGCGGCGGCGACAGCCGGCTTGCCCTAGCCGTCCCCTACATCGACCTTCAGTTGGGGGACACGGGCAGTTGGATCTCGCTGTGGCATGGGCTGCTGGCACTGGCGGTGTGGTGGGGTGCCGGACGAATGTCGGATGCGGCCAAACCGGTCGCCTATCTGCTGCGCTTTGCTGTGCTGGTGCACGGTGCAGCGGTGCTTTTCTTCATGTGCTGGCCGGCCAGTTTTCCCCATTCGGTGGCGCTGCACACCAGCAGCGGGCTGCGCCAGGCTTGGCATCTGATGCTGCTGGCCCCCTGGATTCATCTGGCCACCTATTACCTGTTCCCGTTTGCTGTGTGGCAGCGCGCGCTGTTGACGCTGTTGACCTGGACCTTCTTGTTCGTGCTGACGCCGCTGCAATACGCGCTGCATGTGGCGCTGGTCCAGCAGCTGGGGTTGCTGATCCTGCCTCTGTTGCACCTGCTGTTCGGCGTCATGTTGGCCATCATCGGCTTCGTGGCGCTGTATGGCTGGGCGATGAGCTGGAAGACCGCTGGAGTGGCGTATGCGTAGGCCGATAGGCCTGCCCATACTGGTTGCGAGCCTGACGCTGTGGTGCTGGGCTGGTGTCGGGGCTGTGACCCAGAACCCCGGAGCGACTTCGTGCCCGCCTGCCGCCCTGGTGGACGACGCATTCCGGGACGCGGCGCTGCTGGCATTGCAGCGGCTGGTCGTGCGCGCGCCGGGCCAGAGCGCCGACGGTGCGATCAAAGTCCACCACTCGCCCGGCCACACGGACCCGCAGGGCGGCGTCTGGCATTACGTGTCGGCCTATCAGGTCAATCTGAGCTTGATCGGCGCCCTGCGGGTGGCCCCGCAACTGGGCCCCGACGTGGCGCAATGGCTGCGCTGGCAAGCGCGCCACACCACGCCGACCGGTCCGTCCGAGAGCCTGGTGTTTGACCACTGGGTGCGTGCCTCGGATCTGCAGGAGTCCAGCTGCCCGCCGGGCAAGAGCCCACGTTCTTGCCCGCAAGTCGATGCCTACGACAGCACCGCCGCCTCGCTGCTGTTGGTGGCGCAGGCCTATGTGCAAGCGACCGCCGACAGCACCTTGCTGCGCGACCCGCTGCTGCGGCGCGCGCTGGAAGAGGCCGCCGCCACGATGGCCCGGCTGACCCAAGCCAATGGACTGCCCTGGGCCAAGCCGGACCACGCGGCGGCGTACCTGATGGATGCGGTCGAGGTGGCGGCCGGTTGGCGTGCCTGGGCGCAGCTCCAGCGTGAGGTTTACGGCATTCCCCAGGCCGCCAAGAACAGCTTGGCGGCGGCGCAACGCACCGAGGCGGCGATCCACAAGCTGCTCTGGCACGCGCCCAGCCAGACCTGGCGAGTCAGCCTCGACGCCAGCCAGCCGGACTTCACCCAGTGGTATCCGGACAGCGTCGCCCAAGCCTGGCCGTTGCTGTGGATGGATCGCAGTGATCGCAGCAGCGATGGCAGCACTGAACGCCACACGTTCGGCCGTGCGCAGACCGCTTGGCGGCAAGCAGCGGCAGGTTGGCAAGGCAGCACCGGTTGGGCCCAGCGCAATGTCGACCCTGACGGCTTTTGGTGGCCCGCGATCGCGGTGGCGGCGCAGTGCGTCGGTGATGACAGCGCCGCTGCGGCCTGGGTGGCGCGCGCCCGCAGGGCCTGGTTGCGGACTGATCAGCCGTTTGCCTGGCCGTTCCAGGTGGGTGACTTGCAGTGGTTGTTCCGGCTGGCCGACCCCGTGCCCACCGCCGCAGGCACCGCCAGCCCCGCAGCAAATTAATCCTTCATTCCCTTCTTCCTCTTCAACCCCTTCTTCTTCCACTTGGACTTTCCATGCGAATGAATCCCTTCACCAGAAAACGTCTTGCCGGTGCCTTACTCGTCCTGCTGAGCTGCATGGCAATCAGCAGCCCGACGCTTGCCGCCCCTTCGCGTGACAAGCTGACCCTCTTGATCCCTGACAACGCCTCGCGCAGCAGCTGGCAGGTGCAGGTCTGGATCGACGCCGCCGCCGAGGAGGGTCTGCAGATCCAAACCCTCACCGACTCGGCCTTCCTGGCGCTGGGCAGCACCGCCGCAGGCAAGATCGCCGGCTTGGTGATGCCCGACAGCGCCCACATCCAGGCCAGCGACGCGCTGGTGGCTGCCGTGAAGCGGTACGTCTCGACCGGTGGCCGTTTGATGCTGACCTACGACGCCGGTGCTCTGACCGATGGCGGCTTCTACGCGCTGTCCGGCAAGTCCCGCTTCTCGGACCTGGTCGGAGTGGACTATGTGCAGTACGGGACCCTGCGCGACCGCGTGGTCGGCTTTGGTCCCATCGTCGGCACCAAGGGTCGCTTGGATAATTTGTCGCTGCCGCCGGGCAAATACCTGCCTTACTCGGCACCCGCTGCTGCAACGACGGCCGCCGCTGCCACCAGCACGGCCCGAGCAAGCTTCGTGCCGAGCAACCGCTTCGATCCGGGTGGCTCGACCTTCATGCGCGCGATGGTGGAAGCACGTGCTCAGCTGCCCAGCAATGCGGCCACGGCAAGAAGTGCAGCACCGAGCCCGCTGCGCTACGACTTGCGCGTCAACTCGGCCACTCAGGCGCTGAGCCAGTTGGCGTCGCAACTGCCGATCGGCGCCAGCTTGCGCCAGACCGACGATGTCAGCGCCACCGCCTCGGCCAGCGGCAGCTACTCGATTGAGAATCTGCCGCTGTTCACGCCGATGCTCTTGTCCGCCTCGGACAAGGCGCTGCAGTCGGTCAGCGGCTACGGCTTTGGTGAGCTGGGCTATTACCACTTCGTGACGACCGGCAGCTTCCCCGGCAATGTGTTCCTGACCTCGCCCGAGCATGGCTTGGTGGCCGGCGAGCGCAGCTACGGCGCTGGCAAGGTCTTGTTCGTCAACATTCCGCTGGGTTTTTTCAAGGCCATCGGCACCGACGGCGTGCTGCTGCAGGGCTTTCTGAATCACTTCGCCCGCGATCAGGTCGGCATGCCCCGGATGTCGGTGCAGCCCAAAGGCATCGGCGGGCTGGTCTACAACTGGCACGTGGATGATGGCGACGACCTGCTGCCGGACTTCAAATTCATCATGGCGCAGGACTTCATGCAGGGCGAAGGACCGTTCTCGGTGCACTTCACCGCTGGCCCCGATGTGGTCACGCTCGGTGACGGCAAGGGCATGAACTTGCCCAACAACCCAGCCGGACAAGACGTTGTGCTGAAGACTGGCAAATTTGGGCGTTATGCCAACAGCAGCAGCAGAGCTCGCCACGAAGTCGGCTCGCACGGTGGCTGGAACCACGACCTGTATGGCCTCAACGCCACTGAAGCCAACGCGGCCGATTACTTGCCCTGGGTGCTGCTGAACGTGGGCGCGATCGAAAGCGTCACCAAGCAGCCGCTGCGCGAGTATTCGGCCCCGGTTGGCAACAACCCCGCCTGGGCGACCCGCTGGCTGGAGAACCACGGCGTGGTCGGCATGTACACGGTCAGCAACACTGGCAGCGCCGCCACTCGCGAATGGCGCGGCGGTGAACGCCTGACCGACAAATTGTGGGCCATGCCTATTTCGCCGATCGGCCGGGCCGCCACGTTTGAAGAGTTTGCCGACAACGGCATCACCGACCACATCGCCGCCCAATGGTTGATCGACCTGCAAAGCTTTGTCTCGAACAATCGCACCAACCGCTTGTTCTACAACCACCCACCCGGTGCGCGTGCCCACCTCGGCGTGGTCAAAGCCTTTGTGAACCGCGCCGAGCGTCTGCAAAGCCAGGGCCGTTTCAACTGGTACTCGATGGCGCAGATTGCCGACTTCTCGCAACGCCGCATCCAGACCACCTGGAGCAGCAGCAGCAACAACGGCCGCAGCCTGTTCGTGGCCAGCAACCCGGCCGGCCTGACCGACGTGACTTGGCTGCTGCCGCGCAACCTCTACAACCTGCCGGTCGTGACCGCCGGCAGCGGCGCGGTGTCGGTGCTGGACAGCACCCACTGGCTGGTCATTGCCCGCTCGGGCAACAGCCTGAGCTTCAGCGCGACTGAGCGCTAGGAGTCTGCGCGGCAGAAGGATCGGCGGCTGCAAGGCGGCCGCAGCGGTCCATTTTTGGCTTCGCCGCTCTTCGAGAACACCGTCTTTTCGCCCCATAGCGGAGCTATGAAGCTTCAAATCCG
>JBIIVZ010000165.1:0-5711 GCA_044339175.1 Roseateles sp. | reverse complement strand
CGTCGGCCGTTCTTCTTTGAAGGTGCAGGTGGGCAGAATATGCCGATCGACGAGTCGCTCAACTTGGGACACGTGCATGCCGACGATTGATTGAAACGAGCCCGGCATGCGGCAAGGAGCCGCCTGCCGGGCCGCAGCTCAAAGGAGCCGAACCATGCCCAAAATTCTTTTCGATTCCATTCCTCGCAGCGCTTTGCCTGCGCTGCTGCGAAGCGCGCCCAAGGCTGAGTTGCACCTGCATATCGAAGGCTCGCTCGAGCCTGAGCTGATCTTCAAACTGGCCCACCGCAACGGCGTGCAATTGGCCTATGCCGATGTGGAGGCGCTGCGGGCCGCTTATGCCTTCAGCGATCTGCAGAGCTTTCTGGACGTGTACTACGCCGGTGCCAGCGTGCTGCTGACCGAGGCTGATTTTTCTGACCTGGCCTGGGCCTATTTCGAGCGCGCGGCAGCGGAAAACATCGTTCACACCGAAATCTTCTTCGACCCGCAGACCCACACCAGCCGCGGCGTGGCCATGCAGACAGTGATTGCTGGTCTGCATCACGCCTGCCAGCGCGCACAGACCGAACTGGGCCTGAGTGCGCGTTTGATCCTGTGCTTCTTGCGCCACTTGAGCGAAGACGAGGCGATGGCCACGCTGGAAGCCGCGCTGCCCTGGCGTGAACTGTTCATCGGCATCGGTCTGGACAGCAGTGAACTTGGTCACCCACCGGAGAAGTTCGCCCGCGTTTTTGCCCGTGGGCGCGAGTTGGGCCTGCACTTGGTGGCGCATGCGGGCGAAGAAGGCCCGCCGGCCTACATCCGCAGTGCGCTGGATGTCCTGCAGGTCGAGCGCATCGACCACGGCGTGCGTTGCCTGGAGGATGCGGCCCTGGTGCAGCGGCTGGCGGCCGAGCGCATGCCGCTGACCGTCTGCCCCTTGTCCAACCTGAAGCTGTGCGTGGTCGCGTCGCTGGCCGAACACCCGCTGGCTGCGATGCTCGACGCCGGCCTGTGCGCAATGGTCAATTCAGACGATCCGGCTTATTTCGGCGGCTATCTGAATGCCAATCTGCTGGAAACCTTTGAAGCCAACCCGGCCCTCGATGCCCGGCACGCCTGGCAATTGCTGCACAACAGCTTTGAAGCCAGCTTTGTGGACAACGCGACGCGGGAGCGCTGGTACGCGCAATTGGACGCACACTTTGCAGCGGCGGCCGGCTGAAAGGTTGACGCTGGGATCAGGCTGGAACCAGATCGACAAATAGCCTGACCTACACTTGACCCTCGATCATTTGCCCGCCCACTGTTGCGCCCGAGGCCCTCACCCGAGGGCTTTGCCATTTCTGAATGCACCCATGACCACCCCCGATTTCAGCGCCCACACCCCAGTGATGGCGCAGTACCTGCGCATCAAGGCCGAGCATCCGGACGCGATTGTTTTCTTCCGCATGGGAGATTTCTACGAGGTGTTTTTCGACGATGCCCGCAAGGCCAATGCGCTGCTGGACATCACGCTGACCACGCGTGGCCAGAGTGCGGGCTCGCCGGTGGTGATGGCCGGCGTGCCGGTGAATGCGCTGGAGGCTTACCTCGCCAAACTGATCCGCTTGGGCGAGGCGGTGGCGATTGCTGAACAGGTCGGCGATGTGGCCACGGCCAAGGGTCCGGTCGAGCGCAAGGTGGTCCGGGTGGTGACGCCCGGCACAGTGACCGACAGCGAATTGCTGGCCGACAAACAAGATGCGGTGCTGCTGGCGGTGGCGCAGCAGGGCAAGACTTACGGTCTGGCTTGGTTGTCGATGACACAGGGGCAGATCGGCCTGACCGAATGCAATGAGCGCGAGCTGCCGTCCTGGCTGGCGCGCTTGGCCGCCGCCGAGGTGCTGGTGGACCGCGAACGCCAGCCGGCCGCCGTGCTGGCTGCGCGCGCGCCAATCACCAACCGGCCGAGCTGGCAGTTTGATGCGCCGCTGGGCTCGCGCAAGCTGTGCGAACAGCTCGGCGTGGTCAGCCTGGCCGGCTTCAATGCCCAGCAGTTCACGGCGGCCCATGCGGCGGCTGCCGCCCTGCTCAGCTATGCCGAACACACCCAGGGTCAAGCGCTGGCCCACGTCAAAACATTGACGGTGCAGCGCAGCGGTGATTTGCTCGACCTGCCGCCAGCCACTCAGCGCAATCTGGAATTGACGCTGACGTTGCGCGGCGAAACCACACCCACCCTGCTGTCGCTGCTGGACAGCTGCCGAACCGGCATGGGCAGCCGGGCACTGCGACATTGGCTGTTGCACCCGCGACGTGATCGCTCCGAAGCGCTGGCTCGCCACGAGGCCATCGCCGCCTTGTTGCAAGACTCGCCGGAGGCCTTGCTCGACGGCCTACGCAACGGCTTGCGCGGCTTGGCGGACGTAGAGCGCATTGCCGCCCGCGTGGCGCTGCGCCAAGTGCGGCCACGCGAACTGGCCGGCCTGCGCGCCACCTTGCAAGCGCTGCCTGCGCTGCGCCAGACGGTGCCGGTGGGCAGCGCGCTGTTGAGCGAATTGGCGCAGGGCTTGCTCGCATCCCCGCATATCGAAGCATTGCTGAGCCGAGCGTTGGCGGCCGAGCCGGCCGTGCTGGTACGCGACGGCGGCGTGATTGCCGATGGCTTTGATGCCGAGCTCGACGAGCTACGCGGCATCCAGACGAATTGCGATGCGTTCTTGCTCGACCTGGAAACCCGCGAGCGGGCCCGCACGGGCATACCCAATCTGCGCGTGCAGTTCAACCGCGTGCACGGCTTCTATATCGAGGTCACGCAGGGTCAGGTCGACAAGGTGCCGGCGGACTACCTGCGCCGCCAGACGCTAAAAAATGCCGAGCGCTACATCACGCCGGAGCTGAAGACCTTCGAGGACAAGGCGTTGTCGGCGCAAGAGCGCTCACTGGCGCGCGAAAAAATGCTGTTTGAGCGGGTGCTCGACCAGTTGACCGAGGCCTTGCAGGATTTGACCGCCCTGGGCCGCGCGCTGGCCAGCCTGGACGCGCTCAGCAACTTGGCCGAGCGAGCCACCACCTTGGGTTGGTGCCGACCGGAATTCGTCAAGCAGCCCTGCATCGACTTCACCGCCGGGCGCCACCCGGTGGTGGAGCAGCGCTTGCGCGAGACCGGCAATGGCGAATTCATGGCCAACGACTGCCGGCTCGACGCCCGCACCCGCATGCTGATGATCACCGGCCCGAATATGGGCGGCAAATCCACCTTCATGCGGCAAGTCGCGTTGATCAGCTTGCTGGCGGCGATGGGCAGTTATGTGCCGGCCAGCAGTTGCCGCTTGGGGCCGATGGACGCCATCCACACCCGCATCGGCGCGGCCGATGACCTGGCCAACGCCCAGTCCACCTTCATGCTGGAGATGACGGAAGGGGCTGCCATCCTGCACAGCGCCACCGATCAATCGTTGGTCCTGATGGACGAGATCGGGCGCGGTACCTCGACCTTTGATGGCCTCGCCCTGGCCGGCGCAATTGCCAGCCATCTGCATGACAAAAGCCACTCATTCACGCTCTTCGCCACCCACTACTTCGAGCTGACCGAGTTCCCGGCCCAGCACAAACAGGCGATCAACTGCCATGTCGGCGCGGTTGAGAGCGGCGACACCATCGTCTTTTTGCATGAAATCCAGCCCGGGCCGGCCAGCCGCAGCTACGGCGTGCAAGTGGCCAGGCTGGCCGGCATGCCCGCCAGCTTGGTACGCCAAGCCCGCGCCACGCTGGAGGCGCTGGAAGCCAAGGCCAGCGCCGGTGATGCGCAGATTGATTTGTTCGCCGTGCCGCCCGTTCAGGAGTGGGTGCCCCCCGCCACTGTCCACCCGGCGACAAGCCCGCTGATGTTGGCGATGAATGATGTGAACCCCGACAACTTGAGCCCGCGCGAAGCGCTTGAGCTGATTTATCGCCTCAAGGCCCTCAGTAAAACATGAACAAGACCCTCGTTTTCTCGCATGCCAACGGCTTTGGTGCCGGCTGCTACCGGGTGCTGTTTGACGCTTGGCGGCAGGCCGGCTGGACGGTCCACGCGCTGCCCCAGCTCGGGCACGACCCGGCCTATCCGGTCACCAGCAATTGGCCGCATGTGCGTGATCAGTTGATTCACTTCATCGAGCGCGAGGTCAAGCCGGCCGCGCCGGTGATGTTGGTTGGCCATTCGCTGGGCGGCATGCTGAGCTTGCAGGTGGCGTGCAAGCGGCCGGATTTGACCCAAGGCCTGCTGATGCTGGATTCGCCCGTGGTGACCGGCTGGCGTGCCCACAGTTTGCAGGTCATCAAGGCGACGCGGCTGATGACCCGGGTGTCACCGAGCCGGGTGTCAAGCCGGCGCCGCCATGAATGGCCGAACCGGGCCGAGGTGCTGACGCATTTCGCTGCCAAGCACAAGTTCGCCCGCTGGGACCCGCGCGTGTTGCAGGACTATGTGAACAGCGGCTTTGAAGAGCGCACGGGAGCCACCCGGCTGCGTTTTCACCGCGAGGTGGAAAGCCGCATCTACGACACGCTGCCGCACAACCTGGGTCAACTGCTGCGCCGACACCCGCCGCGTTGCCCGGTCGGCTTCATCGCCGGCACCCAATCGGAAGAGCTGCGCCAAGCCGGCCTGGGCGCTTCAAAGGCGCTGGCCAAGAAGCATTTCTCCTGGCTGGAAGGCACGCATCTATTCCCCTTCGAGCGGCCCGACGACACCGCGGCACTGGTGCTGCAAATGCTGACCACGATGCAGGCAGAGGGCAGGTGATCGCATGAGCCCCTCTATAATCACTTTTTACCACCACAGCGTTTTTGCAACTCGCTGCACGACATGACCAAGTACGTCTACGTCACAGGCGGTGTGGTGTCCTCACTCGGCAAGGGCATCGCATCAGCTTCACTGGCTGCCATCCTCGAATCACGCGGCCTCAAGGTCACACTGATCAAGCTCGATCCCTACATCAACGTTGATCCTGGCACGATGTCGCCGTTTCAACACGGTGAAGTATTTGTCACCGAAGACGGCGCCGAAACCGATCTCGATTTAGGGCATTACGAGCGCTTTATCACCACGCGCATGAAGCGCAGCAACAACTTCACCACCGGGCAGATTTACATGTCCGTGCTGGAGAAGGAACGTCGCGGCGACTACCTAGGCAAAACGGTGCAGGTGATCCCGCACATCACCAACGAAATCCAGGACTACGTGCGTCGCGGTGCCGGTCACGGCACGCCGGAGGCCGTCGATGTGGCGATCGTTGAAATCGGCGGCACCGTCGGCGACATCGAATCGCTGCCCTTCCTGGAAGCCGCGCGCCAGATGAGCTTGAAGGCTGGCCCGAACCAGGTCGCTTTCGTGCACCTGACCTACGTGCCCTGGATCGCTGCGGCCGGCGAATTGAAGACCAAGCCGACCCAGCACACGGTGCAAAAATTGCGCGAAATCGGCATCCAGCCGGACGCGCTGATCTGCCGTGCCGACCGCCGCATTCCCGATGATGAGCGCGAGAAGATCTCGATGTTCACCAACGTGCCCGAGTACGGTGTGATCTCGATGTGGGACGTGGACACCATCTACAAAGTGCCGCGCATGCTGCATGAGCAAGGTCTGGATCAGATGATCTGCACCAAGCTGCAGCTCAGTACCCGCTCGGCAGACTTGAAGCGTTGGGACATGCTGGTGCATGAAGTCGAGCACCCGGCCAAGGACGTGACGATTGCCATGT
>JBIIVZ010000164.1:0-5732 GCA_044339175.1 Roseateles sp. | reverse complement strand
TGTTGAAGGCCGAAAAGCTGGTGCTGTTGACCAATACGCCGGGCGTGCTGGACAAGGCCGGCAACTTGCTGACCGACCTGAGCGCCCGCGAGATCGACGCGCTGTTTGCCGACGGCACTTTGTCCGGTGGCATGCTGCCCAAAATCGCCTCGGCGCTCGAAGCCGCCCGCAGCGGCGTCAACGCCGTCCACATCATCGACGGCCGCGTGCCCCACGCGATGCTCCTTGAAATACTCAGTGATCAAGCCTACGGAACGATGATCAGGTCTCACTGAGGGTGAGACTTTTTCTACTGCGCGGCCGCCATGCGTCGTTGGTCGGATGCTCGTGATCCTCACGTACCCAAAGTACGTTCCGGTCTCTGCGCTCCTCCCGCCTAGCCTGACAGCCGCTCGCTACTAAAAATTCTCACCCTTTGAACTCCGCGCTGGCAGGCCGGCCATCCCTACCGAAAGCAACGCTTGAACACTCGCTCGCCGGTTTGGTTTTTTGATCTCGACAACACGCTGCACAACGCGTCGGCCCATGTGTTTGGGGCGCTCAATGTGGCGATGACAAACTACATCGAGACGCATGTTGGCGTCGGGCGCGACGAGGCGAGTCGCTTGCGGGCGCTGTACTGGCATCGCTACGGGGCCACCTTGTTGGGGCTGGTGCGGCATCACGACGTGGATGCGGCGCATTTTCTGAGCGAAACCCATGCGCTGCCGGACTTGGAGCGGCAACTCCGCAGCCACACGCATGATTTGGCAGCGTTCAAGCGACTGCCGGGGCGCAAATTCTTGCTGACCAATGCACCGCTGGCTTATGCGCAGCGGGTGTTGCTGGCCTTGCGGCTGGAGCGCTGCTTCGAGGGCGTGATCGGGATGGAGCAAATGCGGATGTTTGGCCATTTGCGGCCCAAGCCCGATGCCCGGATGTTTCGTCACCTGCTGGCTCGGATGCAGCTCAGACCGGCCGATTGCATCTTGGTGGAAGACACGCTGATGCATCAAAAATCGGCTCGCCGAGTCGGCATGCAGACCGTCTGGATGCAGCGCTGGGCGCGCTGGGCTGTGCAAGGACAGCTGGCAACGCCCACGCAAGCCGTCCACCATGGGCTGCGCCGTCGGCCGGTGTATGTGGATCGGCGCGTCTCGTCGCTGGTCACGCTGCTGAAGTAGGCGGCTAGACGGCATTCTTTGCTGTGCCAAAATTGGCCGCGAAAAGTCCAATGTCTTGGCTTGCTTTTGCCGCCCGCAGGTGCCCACCCGATGCCAGTCTCCGCGAATGATTTGATCGAGCTGACCGCTGTGGCGGCCGTTGAGCCTGCGGCTGCCGTGGCTGCCTTGGCAGCCGTCGTACGCAAGCGCCCGCGTCCCGGTGAGCGCCGGGTGCAAATTCTGCAAACGCTGGCGGCGATGCTGGAGCAGCCCGGGGCGGACCGCGTCACTACCGCCGCGCTGGCCGCCAAGCTGGATGTCAGTGAGGCCGCTTTGTACCGGCATTTCGCCAGCAAAGCGCAGATGTTCGAAGGCCTGATCGAATTCATCGAGGGCAGCATCTTCGCGCTGGTCCATCAGATCACCGAGCGCGAAGTCTCTGGCCAGCTGCGGGCGCAGAAAATCGTCTCGGTGCTGTTGCAGTTCGGCGAGCGCAACCCCGGCATGACGCGGGTGATGGTGGGCGATGCGCTGGTCCACGAGAACGATCGCCTGGTGCTGCGCATGAACCAGTTTTTTGATCGCATCGAATCGGCACTGCGCCAGGTTCTGCGCGCCGCTGCCGAGGCCAACGGCTCGACGACGCCGACGGTGGATGCGAATGCGCAGGCTTCGGTGCTGGTCAGCTTCATCATCGGTCGCTTGCAGCGCTATGCCCGCTCCGGCTTCAAGCGCATGCCGACCGAGCAGATCGATGCGGCGCTGCGCTTGCTGACAGCTTGACCGGTGGGGCCGCTTAAACTGCGGCATGGCTGATCTTGAACATTTGATTGCGCGCGCTGAGGCGCTGCTGACCCGGCTGGATGCCGTTTTGCCCCAACCATTGGCGGCCCCCGATTGGGGCAGCTCGGTGGCGTTCCGCTACCGCAAACGGGCCGGCCGGCAGGTGCTGGAGCCGGTGCGCCATGTGGCGCAAATCCGGCTCCAAGACCTCAAGGAGGTCGAGCCGCAAAAAGACAAGCTGCTGCGCAACACCTTGCAGTTTGTCAGCGGCCGGCCCGCCAACAATGTCTTGTTGACCGGTGCCCGGGGGACGGGGAAGAGCTCGCTGATCAAGGCCTGCTTGAATGAGTTTGCGGGCCAGGGCCTGCGTCTGATCGAGGTCGACAAGAACGATCTGGTCGATCTGCCTGACTTGGTCGACTTGGTGGCCGAGCGCCCCGAGCGCTTTGTGATTTTTTGTGACGACCTCAGCTTTGACGAGGGCGAGCTGGGCTACAAAGCCTTGAAGTCAATGCTGGATGGCTCGATCTCCGGACCCTCGGAAAATGTGCTGATCTACGCCACCAGCAATCGCCGCCATTTGCTGCCCGAGCAGATGCGTGACAACCTGGGCTACAAACATACCGACGACGGCGAGGTCCACCCGGGCGAGGCGGTGGAAGAAAAGATCTCCTTGTCCGAGCGCTTCGGCTTGTGGGTCAGTTTTTACCCGTTCAGTCAGGATGAGTATTTGGCCATCACCGCGCAATGGCAGCGCTTTTTCGGGCTTGACGAGGCGCTGATCGCGCAAGCCCGCCAAGCGGCGCTGGTCTGGGCGCTGGAGCGCGGTTCGCGTTCCGGACGGGTGGCCTATCAGTTCGCTCGCGATCTGGCCGGGCGTGGGCAGTTGACGTCTAGCCCCGCAGTCATCGCCGACAGCGCGCCGCCGGAAGGCTTGGATCATGTCTGAGCACCCGCCGACGGACAGAGTGCCTGTGGACGTGGCCGTGGGCGTGCTGGTCGAGCGCGACGCGCAGGGGCGGGAGGGGCGGTTCTTGCTGACCTCGCGGCCCGAGGGCAAGGTCTACGCCGGCTATTGGGAGTTCCCCGGCGGCAAGCTGGAAGCGGGGGAAACGGTCGAACAAGCCTTGCAGCGCGAGTTGCACGAGGAACTGGGCATCACCATCGGCACGGCTCACGCATGGAAGGTGGAGCTGATGGACTACCCCCACGCCCGCGTGCGCCTGCATTTCTGCAAGGTCTACGACTGGGTCGGGCCGTTCGAAATGCGCGAACAGCAGCAGATGAGCTGGCAAACGCTGCCCGTAGAGGTGCAGCCGGTGTTGCCCGGCACCATTCCTGTCTTGCAGTGGTTCGCCTCCCAGCGCGGCTTTGCCGGTTCCACCCACCTCGGCTGATCGAATTCACCCCCCCCCATTACACTGAGTCGATGAACTGGTTAGATGAAATCAAGTGGGACGCGGACGGCCTGGTGCCGGTGATTGCGCAAGAACGCAGCAGCGGTGACGTGCTGATGTTCGCCTGGATGAACCGCGACGCGCTGGCGCGCACGCTCGAACTGGGCGAGGCCGTGTATTGGAGCCGCTCACGCCGCAAGCTCTGGCACAAGGGTGAAGAGTCCGGCCACAGACAAGTGGTGCATGAAATGCGGCTGGATTGCGACAACGATGTGGTGTTGTTGAAGATCAGCCAGCAAGGGCATGAGCCCGGCATTGCTTGCCACACCGGCCGCCACAGCTGCTTTTATCAGCGCATGGTGGACGGGGCCTGGGTTGCCGTCGATCCCGTCCTGAAAGACCCTGAGCAGATCTACAAATGAAGGCCATTTCAGGCAATGACATCCTGGCCCGCGTGGCCGAGGTGATCGAGTCGCGCAAACCGACCAACGGCGGCGACCCGGCCACCAGCTATGTGGCCAAGCTGTTCGACAAGGGCCTGGATTCGATCCTGAAAAAGGTCGGCGAAGAAGCGCTCGAGACGGTGATGGCAGCCAAGGACGGCGACCCCGCCAAGCTGGTTTACGAGGTGGCCGACTTGTGGTTCCACTCACTCATCGCGCTCAGCCACTTTGGCTTGAAGCCCGAGCAAGTGCTGGCTGAGTTGGCGCGCCGCGAGGGCTTGTCGGGTTTGCAGGAGTTTGCTAATCGAAGCTTGCCCAAGGAGGCCGAACCGAATGATTGATGAGCCAACAACCGTCGTGCTGGACCCGCAACGTGAGCGCAAGCTGCGCTCGATCGGCATGGTGAGCTACATCTTGCACACGATTGTGGCGGTGGGGGCGGTGCTGCCGGGCGTGCAGGCCAGCGTGGTCTTGTTGCTAGTGGCCATCGTCATCGATCTGGTCAAGCGCGGCGATGCGGTCGGTACTTGGCAGGCTTCGCACTTCAGTTGGCGTTTGCGCAGCGTGGTGTGGGCGGGCGTTTTGTACTTGCTGACCGCGCCGCTGTGGTTCTTGTTTTTCATACCCGGCTGGATCGCCTGGGTGCTGGTGTCGATCTGGTTCCTGTACCGCATCGTGCGCGGCTGGACAACGATGAACGCCGGGCAGCCGATCAATCTCTGAAATTGCCGGACCCAACCGTCATCCCATGACCGAATGAGCTTCATGTCACACGACCCCAACTGCTTATTTTGTAAAATAGTCGCCGGCCAGATTCCGAGCCGCAAAGCTTATGAAGATGATCATCTGCTGGCGTTTCACGATATCAACCCTTGGGCACCGGTGCATGTGCTGATCATCCCCAAGCTGCATATCGCCTCGATGACCGAGCTGGATGACAGCCACTCCGGGCTGCTCGGTTCGATGTCGGTGCTGGCTCCGCGTTTGATGAGTGAGTTGGGGGTGAAGAACGGCTTTCGCACTGTCATCAACACCGGGCCGGACGGTGGGCAAGAGGTGTATCACTTGCACATGCATGTGATGGGCGGCCCGAGGCCCTGGTTGAAGGGCTGATCCCTGCCTTGCGGACAAGCGAAGACCCACATGCGGTAGGCCTTAGCGTGAGTTTCACACACGCCATCTAGAATGACAGATTCGATTGCAGGAGAGAAACAATGGGTTCGTTGAGTATTTGGCACTGGCTGATTGTGTTGGTCATCGTTGTGCTGGTTTTTGGTACTAAAAAGCTCAAAAACATGGGCTCCGATCTTGGCTCTGCCGTCAAGGGTTTCAAGGACGGCATGAAGGATGGCGGCGGCACCGATGAAGCCGCTGTGCCGCCCCAACAAGTGACGGGTGCCGCCAAGCCTGTCCACACGACGAACGACAGCAATACCGTCGACGTCGAGGCCAAGACTAAGTCTTGATGGACGGACTGACTCCGCATGATTGACTTCGGTTTTGACAAGCTCGCGCTGATCGGCGCTGTGGCCTTGATCGTGATCGGGCCAGAGCGCTTGCCGCGCGTGGCCCGCACGGTGGGCCATCTGCTGGGCAAGGCGCAGCGCTATGTGTCGGATGTCAAGGCAGAGGTCAGCCGCTCGATCGAACTTGAAGAGCTCAAGAAGATGAAGGGGCAGTTCGAGGATGCGGCCGAAAGCGCCAAGCAATCGGTCGAGCAAGAGGTCGGCAGCGCCAACCAAGCCTTCGAGCAGACCTGGTCCGATGCCAGCAGTGGCATGAGCTCCGACTCGCAGACGTCGTACGGCGGCGCTGACCATGGTCATTCCAGTTATAAGCCACCGAAGAAGAACTGGCGCCTCAAACGCGGCAGTACGCCCCAGTGGTACAAGCAAAATGTCGGTGTCAGGCGTCATGTCCAGTCGGGTGCCGCCCGCGTGGCCCGATTTCGTCCCGTCGGCCGTTCT
>JBIIVZ010000163.1:0-5742 GCA_044339175.1 Roseateles sp. | reverse complement strand
TGGTCGACAAAAAGATCGGCCCGCTGGAAGGCTTCCGCTCGAAGGCCGGTTGGCCCTTCACCGCCGAGCTGGCCCTGGTCTACGACGAAGAAATCAAGAACTGGAAGCTGGAATTCGACTTCGGCGAAGACGCCAAAAAAGCCGAGGAACAGGGCGAGCCGGTCGACTTCAGCGCGCACACCGCGCTGGGCCACTGCCCAAAATGCCAGGGCCCGGTGTTCGACCACGGCTCGAACTATGTCTGCCAGCACGCGGTCGGTGCCAACGCCACTTGCGACTTCAAGAGCGGCAAGATCATCTTGCAGCAGCCGATTGAAGCGGCGCAAATGCAAAAGCTGTTGGCCACGGGCAAGACCGAGCTGCTGGAAAACTTCGTCTCCAACAAGACCCGCCGCAAGTTCAAGGCCTTCCTGGCGTATGACAAGAAGGAGGGCAAGGTGATGTTCGAGTTCGAGCCCCGCGCGCTGAAGCCGGGTGCCAAGCCGGCCGCCCCGTACAAGGCCGCGAGCAAGACGGCGGCCACAAAGACAGCCGTCGCCAAGGCCCCCGCCGCCAAAAAGGTCGTGGCTAAAAAGGTCGCCGCCAAAAAGGTCGCCGCCAAGAAGACGGTTGCGAAGAAGGTGTGAGTAAGCTCGCGAGGTCGGCGTTGGCCAGCCTGGGCTGCCGATGAACATCGGCATCCAGACGCGCTTGGTGGCGGGCATCGCGCTGGTGGCCAGCTTGTTGGTGCTGTCCGTCGGCTGGTACTGGAGCGTGCGCGAATCGCGCGAGCTGAGCCAAGCGCTGACCCAGCGGGAGCAGCGCCTGACCCGCCTGATGGCCAAGAGCTTTGCCGGCCCGCTCTGGAACCTGGACAACAAGGCCATCGACAGCTTGCTCGATGCGGTGATGGCCGACCCCGAAGTGCAGACGATCGAGCTGCGCCTGACCGGGCCCAGCGCCGAGACCTTCAGCCGCCAGCGCAGCAGCGCGGCGGTCCAGCCGCTGCGGCGTGAATTCGATATTTTTTACCAGCCCTCGGCCGACCTCGCACCGACACCGGTGGCACATGCCACCCTGGTGCTGACCAGCGAATGGGTGCAAGCGCAAGTGGCGCAGACGCGGCGCTTTGTCGCGGGCTTGCTGGCCGCCGTGCTGGCGGCGATCGTGGCAGCCAGCTATGTGCTGGTGAACCGCCTCGTCAAACGGCCGGTGTCGCGCCTGGAAGCGCTGGCGTGGCGAGTGGCCAATGGTGAGCTGGGGGCCACGACGGCCGTCGCTCACACTGATGAAATCGGCGCGCTGACGCAGAAGTTCAACCAAATGAGCGCGCAGCTGCTGGCCTCGTCCGAAGGCCTGCGGCGCAGCGAAGCACGCTACCGCAGCTTGTTCGAAAACGCCGCCGAGGGCATTTTCCAGATCGATGCGCGCGGCCATTTGCTCGGCCTGAACCGGGCGCTGGCCAAGATGCTGGGGCTTTCGGCGGCTGCACAGCAAGTGGCGCTGGGCCACCGGTTGACCCGCCTGGTGCGGCTCGACGGGGCCGAGCTGAAACGCATCGTGCGGGGGTTGAACCGCCACCGCCTGCTGCAACAGGTGCCGATCTTGCTCACCTTGCCGAATGGGCAGGCGCTGTGGGTCGAGCTGAGCGCCCAAGTGGTGGCCGCCGCCCACGGCCAGGGCCTGCGCGTCGAGGGCATGGTCAGCGACATCAGCCTGCGCCGGCTGGCCGAACAAGAATTGAGCCACCACCGAGATCACCTGGAAGAACTGGTGGCCGAGCGCACGCAGGCGCTGAACCAGGCAATGCAGCTGGCCGAGGCCGCCAACCAGTCGAAAAGCCGCTTTCTGGCCACGATGAGCCACGAGTTCCGCACGCCGCTGAATGCCATCCTGGGGTTCACGCAGATCTTGCAAATGGACGAAAGCCTGAGCGACCCCCAGCGCAACAAGATCAACCTGGTGCGCGACTCGGGCGAGCATTTGCTGGGCCTGATCACCGATGTGCTGGACATGGCCAGCATCGAAGCCGGCAAGCTGCGCCTGCACCCGGCTGTCGTCAACCTGCGCGGCCTGGTGGAGCTGACCTGCGAGGCGACGCGACTGCGGGCCGAGCAAAAGCAGCTGAGCTTCAGCTTGTCGCTGGAATCGGCCTTGCCCTGTCAAGTCGAGGTCGACGGCAAGCGCTTGCGGCAGGTGCTGCTGAACTTGCTGGCCAACGCGGTCAAGTTCACCGATGTCGGCGGCCTGAGCCTGAGCGTGCGGCTGCTCGGTTTGGAGGCGGCGTCAGAGCCGGGACAACACTCGCGCGCGCAGCTGCAGTTCGAGGTCAGCGACAGCGGCATCGGCATCCCCGCGCTGCAGTTCGAGCGTTTGTTCCTGCCGTTCGAGCAAGTCGGCGACGACTCCCACTGCTTGGGCGGCACCGGCCTGGGGCTGTCCATCAGCCAGCAATTGGTGCGCAGCATGGGCAGTGAAATCCGTGTGCGCAGCGAACCGGGCGTGGGCAGCAGTTTCACGTTCGAGCTGAGCTTGCCCGCCTTGATCTGATCAGGACTTACGCAAAACCGCCCCAGCGTCGTGCCCAGACACCCTGGTCCAATTTTGCGTAAGTCCTGAATAATTGAACCTGGCCATGTATTTCGGCACTTGGCCGCCAGGGGCTGATTTGTTAGCGTCCAAACACTTTCTCTGATGGGATTTTGATCATGCGTTTCAAGCGACTTGCTGTTGCCGCCCTGGCTATCTCTTGCACCAGCCTCGGCGTTGCCGCCAACCCGGCTGCGGTGCCCCCCCCCGCTGCGGTGCCAAGCTTGGGCGCGGTCATCTCCAGCCAGGGTCAACTGGCCATCCGGCATGAAACGCTGCGCTTGGCCAATGGTTTCGAGGTGATCCTGGTGGAAGACCATCGGCTGCCGCTGATCGCCTTCAACCTCTGGGTTCATGCCGGGCCGCGCAACGAGGCGGCCGGTCAGACCGGTTTTGCCCATCTGTTCGAGCATTTGCTGTTTGCCGGCACCAAACATATTCCACGCGGCGAGGCCGACAAGATCGTGGAAGCCGTCGGCGGCACCGACGCCAACGGCTCGACCAATTTCGACCGCACCAACTACTTCTTTACCCTGCCCTCCAATCAGCTGGAACTGGGCTTGTGGCTGAAGGCCGACATGCTGGGCTACATGATCGACAAGGTGGACCCGGTGGCGCTGGCCAATCAGCAGGACGTGGTGCGCAACGAGCGTCGGCAATCGGTCGAGAACCGCCCGTATGGCATCGTCGAAGAAGCGGTTTATCAAGCGCTGTTCCCGCTGGGCCACCCCTACCGCGCCACGGTGATCGGCTCGCACGCCGACATCCAGGCCATCAAGCTTGACGACGTGAAGGCTTTTTCGCGCACCTTTTACCGGCCCAACAACGCCACGCTGGTGCTGGCCGGTGACTTCAAGCCGGCCGAGGCCAAGCTGCTGTTGCAAAAGTACTTCGGCACGCTGAAAAGGGGTGAGCCGGTACCGCCGGTCGTGGCGGAGCAACCCCGCATCACGGCCGAAAAGCGTGTGCAGGTGAGCGACCGTATCGAGCTGTCGCGGCTGAATCTGGCTTGGCATACGCCGGCCATGTTCAAACCGGGCGATGCTGATCTGGACGTGGCCAGCCACATCCTGGGCGGCGGCCGCGCCAGCCGGCTCTACAAAAAACTGGTCTACGAGCGCCAGATCGCGCAGAGCGTGCAAGTAGGACAGGAATCGCTGTCGCTGGGCTCGGTGTTCGGTATCGAGGTGGTGGCGCGGCCGGACAAGGCGCTGGACGAGATCGAAGCGCTGGTTGACGCCGAGCTGGCTGAGCTGGCCAAGACCCCGCCGTCGGCCGATGAATTGCAGCGCGCCCGCGCCACCATCGAAACGCAGTTGCTGGCGCGCATGGAAAAGGTCGGCACGCTGGCCGACCTGCTCAACCACTACAACCAGATGGCCGGTGACCCCGACTTTGTCGGCCGTGACCTGGCCCGCTACCAAGCGGTGACGCCGGAATCGGTGCGCGCGGCGGTGGCCCAGTGGCTGGGCAAACAGGCCCGCGTCGTCGTGCAGGCCACGCCAGGGCCGCAGGTGCTGGCCGCCGAAGTGGCGACGCCGCCGATGCCCAAGACAAGCAGCGCCGCCCTCAGCAGCGCCGAGTTGGCCAGTTTGAATGCGCCGGAGGCCTGGCGACTCAAGCAGCCCAAAGCCGGCCCCGCGAAGGCGCTGGTGCTGCCGACCGGCCGGCGCTTCACGCTGGCCAATGGCTTGACCGTGGTGCTGGTGGCCAAGCCCGGTCTGCCGCTGGTCAGCGCGGCGCTGGTGCTGCGTGCCGGGCAAACCGCCAACCCGGCTGAACAGCCCGGCTTGGCCAGTTTCACAGCCGCCATGTTGCAAGTCGGTACGCAGACGCGCAGCGCGCAGCAACTGGCTGATCAAGTGGCCAATCTGGGTGCCGTGCTGACGACGGCCGCCGGCACCGAGGACGCCCGCATCGAGGTCAGCAGCTTGAAATCCAACTTTGCAGCGGCACTGGGCCTGCTGGCCGATGTGAGCCTGCACCCGGTCTTCAGCCCGGACGAGGTGTTGCGCCAACAAGGGGTGCGCTTGGCCGCCTTGGCGCAGCAGCGCGAGCAGGCACCGGCGCTGGCCGCGCTGGTCGCCAACCAAATGGTCTACGGTGCCGGCCACCCGCTGGCCGTCAGTTCGCTCGGCAACGAGGCCGCCATCAAAGCCACCGACCGCGCCGCGCTGCAGCAGTTCTGGCAGCAACACTACCGCCCGGACCAAGCCGCACTGGTAGTCGCCGGCGACATCACCGAGGCCGAACTGCGCCGCCAAGCCGAAGCGCTGTTTGGTGCCTGGCCGCGCCCGGCCACCGCTGTGGCGCTGCGTGCCGCCGCACCGGTGCGCAGCAACAGCGTCCGCGTGGTGCTGGTGGACAAGCCCGGTGCCGCACAGACCGCGCTGGCCGTGGTGGCGGCCGGGCCGCTCGCCGCCGAACCGCAAAGCGCCTCGATCAAGGTCATGAACGCAGCGCTGGGCGGCATGTTCACGTCCCGCATCAACAACGAGTTACGTGAGGTGAAGGGCTACACCTACGGCATTTACTCGGCCTACGCGATGGGGCGCGACAGCGGCCAGTTCGGCATTCGCGGCAGCGTGCGCACCGACGTGACCGGTGCAGCGCTGGCCGATATGTTCGCGCAGATCGACGGCATGCGCGCCAAGCCGATGGGCACGGCCGAGTTGGTGCGCGTGCGCAATGCGCAACTGTTGTCGCTGCCGGGGCTGTTCGACACCAACCGCGTCGTCGTCAGCAGCTACGCCAGCAATTGGTCGCTGGGCCTGGCACCCGACGCGATCGTCAAATTGCCGGCCAAGTTCGCCGCCGTCAGCGCTGCCAGCGCCTTTGCTGCCGCCCGGCAGCATGTGGACTCGCCGGGTTTGATCGTCGTGGCGGTGGGCGACAGCGCCAAGGTCTTGCCGCAGTTGCAAGCCTGGGGCCGCCAACCGCTGGAGCAGCGTGATGCGGCGGGCGAGTTGCTGAAGTAGTGGGGGCGGAGGGACGAGGGGTGAGCACATCGGTGAAAATGCCGAGATGACTGAATCCACTGCCTCCCCTGCCTCCGATTTGAACCTCTACATGAACGGCGTCGGCGTTGCCGCTCGCCAAGCCTCGCGCGTGATGGCTGCCGCACCGACGTCGGCCAAGAACCTGGCCCTGCAGGCGCTGGCCCGGCGCCTGCGC
>JBIIVZ010000162.1:0-5783 GCA_044339175.1 Roseateles sp. | reverse complement strand
CGTTGCTGAAAGCCGGCTTGCCGCTGCTCATCGGGCAGCGCCCGTTGCCGGGCCTGTTTGTAGAGCGTGCGCGCCACCGTCAACAGCCGGGGCGAGGTGTAGTCGAGCAAGAACTCGGCTTGGGCCAGCGCATGGCGCTCGGCCAGCAGGGACTCGGCGCGGGCGATGTCGGCACCAAACAGTTGGCGGCGCTGCGCATCACCGACCACCCAAGCCTTCAACTCGGCAAAGGCCTTTTGCTTGCGGGGCAGGATGTCGCTGGCGTCATAGCTTTCTTGCTGGCCTTGCAGGTTCTTGAAGTAGTTGGCGATGCCGGCGACGCGGTCCGCCATGGCAATTTCGGCGTCACGCCGGCCGGCTGTGGCGGCCTTGATCAGCGCCAATTGCTCGCCCATCGCCTTGATGCGGGCCGGGTGGCCCCAGCCAAAGGCAAAGTCCACCTCGACCGGCAAGCGGTGACGGTTGGTGCTGCCAGGGTAGCCGGCCACCATCACGAAGTCGTTTTCCTTCAGCGGGCTGCTGGCCAGCTTCAGGAAATGGCGGGGCTGGTACGGTTGGTTGGCAGCGTTGAAGTCGGCCGGCTTGCCGTCCGGGCCGACGTAGGCGCGGTAAAAGCTGTAATCGCCGGTGTGGCGCGGCCACATCCAGTTGTCGGTGTCGCCGCCGAACAGGCCCACGCCCTGCGCCGGCGCATGGACCAGGCGCAGATCACGAATTTCCAGCTGCTTGATCAACTGATATTCCAGCCCGCCGTAGAAAGCCGGTACCGAGCAGCGGTGGCCGGCGTCTTGCTCGCAAGCGGCGACCAGCGCCTTTTGGCGCGCCTCGATCGCATCGCCACGAGCCTTGCCGCGCAAGCGGAGCGTGGCTGCGTCCAGCACCTGCGCGCTGACATCGCTGACGGCCACCGTCACAAAGGCCCGGCTGCCCGGCTCGGCGGGCAACTCATCGGCCAGCGTCGCGGCCAGGAAGCCGTTCTTCAGCAGGTCGCGCTGCGGCGTCGAGTTGTACTGGATGCTGCCGTAAGCGCAGTGATGGTTGGTCACCACCAAACCCTGCGGCGAGACAAAAGACGCGGTGCAGCCGCCAAGGCTGATGATGGCGCCCATCGGGAACTCGGTCAGCTGCGTCAGCCGCGCCGGGTCTATTTGCAGCCCGCCGGCCTTCAGCTGCGAGCTGAGTTGCGGCAGTTGCTGCGGCATCCACATGCCCTCGCCGGCAAAGGCCGGGTTGAGGCTCAGCAGCGCTCCGAAAGCCACCAATGGGCTGAACAGTTGGACTCGTGAAATCAGCGGTTTCATGCCTGGGTGTCTCGACAAATTTTACAAGCGCGGACCTTACACCGAGGCCGCTGCAGCAGCCGAAAGACATGGCGGGCGGAAACGAAAAAGCCCTCGGCAAGAGGGCTTTTTAAAACAAAAGGAGCTGAAGCCTTAATGAGTCAGGCCAATCCACTCACCGGCTTGTTGATAAGCGCAAAACAAGTCCAAGGCGAGATCCTGCAAGGCGGCGTTGCTGCTGCTGGCGTGCCCCCGCGACAGGCGCTCAAAGGCATACATGCGGTCATACAACATGCGGGTGGGCTGCACGGCCAAGCCTTGGCTCGCCATCAGCGCTTGAAAGCGCTGCAAATCAGCCGGATGCACCGGGCCGACAATGGGTGAGCCCAGTTCGAACGATTGCTGCGGACGCAAGGCCGGGTCGAGCGCCTGACCACCGACCGTGTACTGAACCCCGCTGCCATTCGCGTCATCCAAGAAGTCGAAACAGATCGGCGCGTTGTGATGCGGAGCAGGAAGCAAATGCAGTGGAATGATCATGGCAGGCCTCGAGCGTTGAACTTTCAATTAGGACTTACGCAAAACCGCCCCAGCGTCGACTCCTTCCGCCTTGTCGTACAAGGTGTACTGCCGTCGGCGTCGTGCCTAGCTGGAACAATTTTGCGTAAGCCCTTTCAATGCCTGAATGATGCGGGGCCGCCGCCAAACTTAAATCCGAAGAAGGCGGTAAATGACCGGCTTATTTCGCTCAAGTTTTAGGATGACTGTCTGCAACGCGATGCGGCAAGGACACGAATCCAGCGCGTTTTTTCTCATTTCTTCTCGTTTGGACCCGCTTGGTATCATCCTGGGCGCGGTTCGAGGAGCAAAGAGATGGGGAATTACTACGAATTTTTTGCCGGTGGCGGGATGGCTCGGGCGGGCCTGGGCGACGGTTGGAACTGCACATTTGCCAACGACATCAGCGAAAAAAAGGCTGCCTCCTATCGCAGCAACTGGAACAGCGCTCACCTGACTGTCGCCGACGTCTTCAGCCTGACGACTCGGCAACTGCCTGGACGCGCCGACTTGGCTTGGGGCTCATTCCCCTGCCAGGATCTATCGCTGGCAGGCCATGGGCGCGGCTTGGGCGGTGAGCGCAGCGGTGCGTTCTGGGGCTTCTGGTCACTGATGCAGCGCCTCAATGCCGAGGGCCGTAAGCCGCGCATGGTGGTGCTTGAAAACGTTTATGGCACGCTGACCTCGCACGAAGGCAAGGACTTCGAGCAAATCGCCAAAGCAGTCGCCGATGAAGGCTATGTATTTGGCGCTGTCGTGGTGGACGCCGTGCACTTCACGGCCCAATCCCGCCCGCGCCTGTTCATCATTGGCGTTGACGCAACGATGCAGCTGCCGGCGTCAACCATTGCTGAACAACCCTCACCGGCCTGGCATCCCGCCGCGGTGATCCGGGCTTACCACGGCCTGCCAAGAGCCATTCAATCCGGTTGGCGCTGGTGGAATCTGCCCATGCCGACCGAGCAGACCCGTCATTTGGAAGCCTTGATCGAGCCTGAGCCCGACGGCGTGCAGTGGAATTCGGACGCTCAGACGCTGAACTTGATGACCATGATGACCGACGTGCACCGCCGCAAGGTCATGGAGGCGCAGCGCTTCAAGACAGTCAAGGTCGGAACCATCTACCGCCGCACCCGCGACGGAGTGCAACGCGCGGAAGTCCGGTTTGACGGCATCGCCGGTTGCCTGCGCACGCCTACCGGCGGCTCCAGTCGCCAGACCATCATGGTGGTCGATGGCCCACGGGTGCGAACGCGGCTGATTTCAGCGCGCGAAGCCGCTCGGCTGATGGGCTTGCCGGACAGCTACCACCTGCCCACGCGCTACAACGACGCTTATCACCTGCTCGGCGACGGTGTGGTCGTGCCCGTGGTGGCCCACCTGCGCGCACATCTGCTGAACCCGATACACACGGCGAACACGGCAGCGGCGGAGCCACTGCAAGCCGAAATTCAGCGCCAGCGCTCATGACGGCAACATCCAAGCCGACAGATATCGCCGTCACCGAACTGCCGTTCGAGACCGAACAACTGCGCATTGAGCTCGCTCGCTTTCTCAATCAAGCTTTTGAACTGAAGGCCGGGCCGGGCGGCGCGCCCAGCATTCGGCTGGGCTCCATCAAATGGGGCGTCTACGCATTTTTTGACTTCGACAACGAGCCGATTTACGTAGGTCAAACCAAAGAAAAGTTATCCACCCGCATCCGGCGGCATCTGACGAACCAACGCACCGACGCTGTGGCAATGAACGTGCTGGACCCGTTCGAGGTCCACACCATTGAAGTCTGGCCGTTAGCAGATTTCGAACACCGACTCGCTTCCGACAAGAACGCGGTGGCTCACCTCAACGCCCTGGAGCACGCGGTTTATCACCTGCTGCTCGGGAAGTCGGAGTTCAACGTGGTGTTGAACGAGAAAGACCCGCCAGCCCCCACCGTTGCGGTCGCGTTGCCGGCCTCCATTCGCGGGACTATCGTGTCCGCCGAGGTTAGCCGGTTGCGGGATCACCCCGACCTGCGCATCGCTCGGCGCGCTTCCACGCTGGCCAAACTCGCGCAGGTCATCAGCGAGCGCAAAGTGCAAAAAGGCTTGCGCCGCACGCTGTTGGCCCAAACGCAGCGATTGCAATCGCTGGCTCAAAAACGCTTTGCCCAGATGAGCCAGGTCGCAGAGGACGACTCCACTGAGGAGTAGTTTTCCGGGCACCGCCCCCACTCGAACAAGCAGGTAGAGCGGCTCAAACCGCGATTGGCGCGTCGGAGGGCAGCGCCGCCACCACAGGAACTCAGATTCGCCACGTGGCTGCCGCTCGGGTTCCTGCCAGACGCGGGTCGCGACCCGCCCTACGTTGAACGGCTCAATCAGGTCTTCGGCAAGGTCACGCCGCGCTGGCCTTGGTATTTGCCGCCGCGGTCTTTGTAGCTGGTTTCGCAGACTTCGTCGCTCTCGAAGAACAGCACTTGGGCACAGCCTTCACCGGCGTAGATCTTGGCGGGCAGCGGGGTGGTGTTGCTGAACTCCAGCGTCACATAGCCCTCCCACTCGGGCTCGAACGGGGTCACGTTGACGATGATGCCGCAGCGGGCGTAGGTGCTTTTGCCCAGGCAGATGGTCAGCACATTGCGCGGGATGCGGAAGTACTCCATCGTGCGGGCCAGGCAAAAGCTGTTCGGCGGAATGATGCAGTAGTCGCCCTCCATGTCGACAAAGCTCTTCTCGTCGAAGTTCTTCGGGTCCACGATGGTGCTGTAGACGTTGGTGAAGACTTTGAACTCGGGTGCGCAGCGGATGTCGTAGCCGTAGCTGGAGGTGCCGTAGCTGACGATTTTTTGCCCGTCGCCGCCGACCCGCACCTGACCCGGCTCAAACGGCTCGATCATGCCGTGCTGCTCCGCCATGCGGCGTATCCACTTGTCGCTCTTGATGCTCATCTTTGATCCCCAGGGTTTGCGGCCGCATTTTAGGGGACGGCCACCGCCATCGAGCAGGACTAGCGGCTGGGTGGCGCTTACTTCAGCGTCACCCCGTCAAAGCGAAAGCCGCCGCCCGGCTCCAGCTCAAAACCGACGACGTTCTTGCGCACCGCCACCGTCAGCTGTCCATGGGCGAGCGGGCTCCAGGGCAACTGAGTCATTGCGATGCGCTGGGCCTTGGCATACAGCTGCTGGCGCTGCGGCTGGTCCAGCGTTTGGCGGGCTTGATTGATCGCGGCGTCGTAGGCCGGGTCGCAAAAAAAGCTGGCACTGCTGGCCCCGCAGGCGAGCTGGCCCGCCGTGTCGGCCGGTTCAGGGTCGCCGCTCCAGCCCAGCAGGGCGGTGTCGTGTTCACCGGCGTCGATGCGCTTCAGGTATTCGCCCCACTCAAAGCTGACGATGCGCGCCGACACGCCCACTTTGGCCCAATCGGCCTGGATCATCTGCGCCATCAGCTGCGCGTTCGGGTTGTAAACACGCTGCACCGGCATCGCCCAGAGCGTTAATTGCAGCGGGCCCACACCGGCGCGTTTGAGCAGCGCGCGCGCTTTCTCCGGGTCGTGAGGCACCGCCTTCAAGTTGGCATCAAAGGCCCAGCTGCTGGCCGGCATCGGCGAGCGGGCCACCTCGCCGGCATTGCCGAAAATGGTCTTGACCAACGCCGCCTTGTCGATCGCCATGTCCAGCGCTTGGCGCACCTCCAGCCGGTCGAGTGGCGGCTTTTTCAGGTTGAAGGCCAGGAAGCCGATGTTCAGGCCGGGCTGGCTGATCAAGGTGATTGCCGGGTTTTTGGCCAACTCAGGCAGGTCGGCCGGGTTGGACAGCACCGCAATGTCGCATTCATTGCGCAGCAAGCGCTGCGTGCGCACATTGCGGTCCACCGTGATCGCAAACACCAACTGATCGACCCGCGCCACCTCGGGCCGGAAATAGGCCGGGTGGCGCACATAGCGCACCACGCTGTCCGGCTGAAA
>JBIIVZ010000161.1:0-5786 GCA_044339175.1 Roseateles sp. | reverse complement strand
CCGTTGGGATACGGTCAGTTCGCCAAGCGGGCCCGTTCACGCGCAGCGGGAATGATGCCAAGCCCGCGCTCCCCTGGCACGGGAACGGGCCGCTGAAATGATGGCTGGCAAGGCCCGCCTGACTTGGATGTTCAGTATTGCGATGCAGGCGCAGCCTTGATCGCTGCATTGCGAGCGCACCGGCAAGGCCTGAAGATCTCAAGGCCGCAGTCCGGCGACATCAAGCTCGCGCAGCGTGTTTGGTGGCGGCGAGCCTGAGTGAGGGATAGCAGTCCAGCAGGGGCGAGCCGATAGACCATTGACGGCGACTCGACATGCAACTCAACAACCTCACCGTGCGCAGCTGGGACACTGCTGTTATTGACTATCGCAGCATCTCTTCAAAGCCGACCGCGTTGTGGCCTGACTGACTCGTATCCCAGCGGTCACGCTGCCTTGATCGGAATGACTTCCGCCCCGACCTTCAATTGGTCGAGATAGTTCGCCCATTCTTGCATCATGGTCACCCGCTGTTTAAGAAACTGGGTGCGGTTATAAGCGCGTCCCAGAGCATCACCCACGGCATGGGCCAGCTGCGCCTCGATGATTTCTCCCGCAACGCCAAGGCGCTCAGCAATCAAGGTCCGTGCAGTTGCCCGAAAGCCGTGTGCGGTCATTTCCTCATTCCCGTAGCCCAGTCTGCGGAGCGCACTACGTACCGTGTTTTCGCTCATGCAGCGCATCTTGGTCGTCAGAGCAGGGAAGACGAACTGACTGTATTCGGTCAGCGGCTGTAACTCCCGCAAGATCTCGACCGCCTGAGTCGCCAACGGCACAACATGCGGCGGCCCGCCCAACTTGTCGGCCTTGTTGCGCTTCATCACTTCGGCCGGCACCGTCAGCGTTGCGGCGTCCAGATCGACCCAAGCCCATTCCATGTGCCTGAGTTCCCCTGGTCTCAGCAGCAACAGCGCCGAAAGCCGCAAGGCGGCGCGCGTCACCGCTGATCCTTGGTAGGCCGCAATATCTCGCAACAGCTTGCCAACGGCCTTGGGCTCAATGATTGCAGCCAAGTGGCGAGCAACCACGGGCTGCAAGGCATCACGCAAATCGGCGGCCGGATTGCGACTGCACTCACCTGTGGCAATGGCGTAGCGGAACACCTGACCACAGGCGTCCTTGAGCCGATGAGCCGTCTCGATGGCACCACGAGCCTCTACCTTTCGGATGACAGACAACAGTTCGGGTGGCTCAATCTGGCCAACCGGACGACGGCCAATCCAGGGAAAGGCATCCTGTTCGAGTCGAATTTGGGTTCGATCAGCATGGCCAGCGCTGACCTTGATTCGATGCACCTTAGCCAGCCACTCCCTCGCCACAAACTCAAAGCTGCCGGGCCCCGGCAAACCCGACTCCTCCAACACCTCGGCCTCACGCTTCTTGACGCGGACAGCCTTGTCCTGTTTGCGCTCTTCGCTGGGGTCTTTGCCCGCCGCGAGCAACTGCCGCGCTTCATCGCGCCTGACACGGGCTGTGGCAAGACTGATAACGGGGTAAGTGCCGAGGCTCAGGCGGTTCTCTCGGGTGTCTTGAAAGTACCGCAGACGCCACCAACCCACACCGTCCGGACGGACGATCAACGTCAGTCCGCCGCCGTCGTTCAAGGTCTCTTGCTTGCCCGAATCGGCCACTCGCTTCAGTGTGGACCGGATCACCTTGTCATTGAGAAGGAACTGCGCCATATGGATAACTCCATGCCCCAGTTGTCCGCCAGAGGGCTGTTATCCAGATTGTTATCCATAGTTTCGCAAGAAACAAGCGAACGCGCATGGACATCGCCAGAACAAAAAAAACCCCAAGTCGTTGATTACTTGGGGGTTTTTGGACTTTCATGGACTTCCACAGATCTTGCTGGAAGTGTAATTGGTGGAGCCGGGGGGAATTGAACCCCCGTCCGCAAGCCATCACCGGGCAGTTCTACATGCTTAGCCGTCTGATTTGAATCTCACGGTCAACTCGCGCAGCGGCACGCTAGTTTTCCCGCCAGTCACTAAATCTTGTCCTGTACCGAGTAACCCGATGCAGAACCAGCCAATGTGAATGACTTCTCAGCTTTCAGTCTTTCGACTTGAGCCCGGCCCATTGGCCTGCCGTTGAGAAGCTCAACCGCAATTAAGCGGCGAGTGCGAACGTAGAGTCGTTTGCAGTTACTTTGTTTCCAGTGGTTTAACGAGCGAACTGGTGCTCGGCATGCCCTACTCCGGATCCGCACCCACGTCGAAACCAGGTCGGCCCCAGAACTTTCTATTTTAGACCAGATCAAGCGCTTTCAAGAGGTCGCCTGGAGAAGAAAGAACAATGTCTGCTTGCCAAGCATCCACCGGCTTGCCGCAGCCGAGGTAGCCCCACGCAGCGGCCACGGTTCGCATTCCGGCAGCGCGTCCGGCCAAGATGTCTCGTTCGTCATCACCCACATAGATGCAGCGCTCCGGTTCCAAGCCAGCCCGACGAGCCGCCTCAAGCAATGGGCCGGGGTGCGGTTTTGTATACGGCGTGCTGTCACCACCCACCACCGCCAGCGCCCGGTCGTGCAGACCAAGTGCTCGGGTCAAGGGCAAGGCAAAACGCTCCGCCTTATTGGTCACGATGCCCCAACCCATGCCGGCTGTAGCCAAACCGTGCAACATCGCCTGCACTTCAGCAAACAACCGAGTTTCTTGCAGCATCCGGCGTTCATACCGATCCAGAAATTCATGCTTCAGGACCTCAAAGTCAGCATGTTCTGGTGTGATTTGCAACGCCACACCCAACATGCCGCGCGCTCCGGTACCCACCATCGGGCGCAGTTGATCGTAGGCCAGCGCTTCTAATCCGCGCACCGTCCGCATCGCGTTGGCTGCCCCTGCCAGATCAGGTGCGCTGTCAACTAAAGTTCCGTCGAGATCAAACAGCACAGCGTGAACATCGCCGAAGAAGCCGCGCCGCGACGGGGGGCGGCTGCGGGGGCTGGCAAGCATCAGACCCGCACTCATGCGAGCTTGCGGCAGGCCAGCATGTAGTTGACGTCGGTATTCGCACCCAAACTGTAGCGCTGGGTCAGCGGGTTGTAGCTGAGGCCACGACTGGCATGCAACGTGAGGCCCGCATCGCGGCAGTACTGCGCCAACTCTGCAGGGCGAATGAAACGGGCATATTCGTGGGTACCGGCAGGCAGCATTTTCAGCAGATATTCGGCCCCGACAATGGCCTGCACAAAGGCTTTGGCGTTGCGATTCACAGTGGATAAAAAGACCCAGCCGCCCGGCTTCACCAAGGTGGCGCATGCCTGCACGACCGAAGCCGGATCGGGCACGTGTTCGAGCATTTCCATGCAAGTGACGGCGTCAAAATTGGCCGGGCGTTCAGCCGCAAGCGCTTCGGCCGAAATTTCGCGGTAGTCGACACCTTCGGTTGCCACCTCCATCGCGTGCAGACGCGCCACTTTCAGGGCCTTGCTTGCCAGATCGATCCCAAGCACTTGCGCACCGCGCCTGGCCATCGAGTCAGCCAGGATGCCGCCACCGCAGCCGACATCCAGCACCGTTTTGCCGCTCAGCGGGCAGTAACTGGAGATCCAATCCAGCCGCAGCGGATTGATCTTGTGCAGCGGTTTGAATTCGCTTTCCAGGTCCCACCAGTGATGGGCCAGGTCGCCGAACTTGGCGATCTCTTGAGGGTCAACATTAATCATGGTGCAAATGGTAGCGGAAGCGCAAATCGTCGAGAGCTTGTGCAGGACGAAGGCCCCTTCCCTAAGCCGACTCGGGGCCAAACAGGGCGCACCAATAAAAAATGGTCAGCGATTTCTCGCTGACCATTCTTGTTTCTTCTTATTTTTGGTGCGGCTGGCAGGAATCGAACCCACGACCCCTTGGTTCGTAGCCAAGTACTCTATCCAGCTGAGCTACAGCCGCCTCAAGCCCTCTACTGTAGCACTGATTCCAGGCATTTGGCAAGCATTAGAGCCGAAAATGAATTTAAAGCAGCTTTGCTGCAGCTTCGTAACAGCGGGCACGCCGATCGGTATCCCCGTCGTGCTCCGCCATTTGAGCCAGCACCAACCAACTGCGCCGGCGCGCGCTTGTCGATACGCTGCGGTCATCGCTCACCTGCTCCAGCATTAACCGGGCTTTGCCCCACAGGCGCTGTTCAGCCAACGCATGGCCCAGCGCAAAGGCCAGATATTTGTCGCGAGGAAAGCGCTGGAAAGCAGACTCCAACCGCTGCAGCCAGTCCGCACCCAAGCCCGGCAGCACCGGCACCAAGGCTTCGGCCAGCACCGCCCGTTCGTCGTCCGCCAGGCCGGCAATGTCGTCCCAAAAAGGCCTGAGCCAACCACGACCGTCGTCGGATGAACCGAGCGTTGCGGCCCGCTGCGCAGCCCTCGAGGCCACAAAGACATCTCGGCGATCGGCGCTGTCCAACTGGTGCCAGACCGAACGCAATTGATCGACGTCGCGTGCCGCATCAAGCGCTTCAAAGGCTAGCGAGCGCAACAAACCTTGCGCCGCCACCTTCGAAAAGCCCTGATGTTTGGCCAGCAAGCGGGCCGTGCGCAAGGCTTCCATCGGCTCCTTCGCCAAGCGCGTGGCCTGCAGCTTCAGGCGCAAGGCCTGGGTACGTCGAGCCACCCCTGGGCTGAGGTCGGTCAGCAGCGTCAGCGCGCGCTCCGCGTCGCGATCGTCCAGCGCCCATTCAGCCGCCAGCAAGCGGGCACCTTCTTCTTGCGCCCGACCCAGCAAGGCACGCTTGGACAGGTCGAGCGCCAATTGCAATTGCTCATCCCGGCGTCGCCTGTCCTGCAAGCGATGCGCACTGCTGGCAGCAAGCAAATGGCCCAACACCATGAAGCTGTCGTCCTGCTGCAGCTCCGGCGTTTGCGAATGAATATTCAACGCGCGCTGAGCTGCTTTCTGGGCCCGGCTGTAGCGCGCTCCAAAAAACTCGCCCAATGCCTCGCGCAAGGCCATCTGGGCCCCGCGCTCACGCTGCCCGACTCGCCATTCCCGGGCTCGCCGCGGCAAACTGGTCAGCGAATTGAGGGTTTGTATCGCAGTGACCAGGGCAAAGCAGCTGCCCACCAACACCAGCAAGAACAGATTCAAGGAAACATCCAGCCGCCAGCCGTTCCAGTAGAAACTGGCCAAGCCATCATTGCTGCCCAAAGCCAGCGCTGCCACCACGGCCGCAGCGAACAACAGGACCAACCAGATCACGATACGCATCGCAGCGGCTCCTGATCAGCGACCGGCCGCCGCAGCGGCCAGCGCCGCCAGCGTGTCGTCGGGTCGGGGCACATTGACTTGACGAGCTTGGCCCACCACCTGCCGCAACAGATCGGCGGCGCTCTGCACCTTGCGCGAGCGGCCGTCGAAATAGCGATTCAACAGGTCTTGCGTGTCATTGAGATCCGCCTGCGCAGTTTCGAACTGGCGACTCAGCAAAGCCAAGCGCGCGTTGAGCAAGCGCAGCTTAAGATTTTCGCGCAAGAAAAAGGCTTGCTCCGGTGCCAGCAACATGGCTTCCGGGTGGTTGATGCGGGTCACCCGCATCAAGGACTTTGTTTCACTCCAGACCAACTGGCTAGCCTCGCGCCAGCTCTGCCGGGCTCGCCACCACCACAGCTCAAGTGCACCTGCGTCCGCGCTCGGTGCTGCTGCTGCCGCGGTCATGCCCGGTTTCAAGCTCTTCGCTGCGGCCTGCTGAGCGGCAGTCGGACGACCTTGCCGACTCAGGCCGGGCTCGCCGTCCAAGTCTGCGCTGGCCAG
>JBIIVZ010000005.1:0-19163 GCA_044339175.1 Roseateles sp. | reverse complement strand
TGACCTTGAAAGTGGACGGCGGCGATCCGATCGGTGCCATCGCTTGGAAGCCTTTGCTGATCATCGTTGGCGCGATTGTGGTGTTCGGCTTCACGCTGCCGCGTTTGGGCTTGGCCATCAGCTTGCCGCTGCTCGTCACGTTGGCCGCCATGGCCGGTGACGAGTTTCGCTGGCGCGATGCCTTGATCAACTGTGCCGTCTTGACGGTGGGCAGTTGGGCAATTTTCGTTTGGGGCCTGGCACTGGTTATTCCGGTCTGGCCCCCTATCTTTGGTTTCTGAGGACCAGCACCGATGGAATTCTTGGACAACCTGGCTCTTGGGTTCAGCGTCGCCTTCACGCTGCAAAATCTGCTTTACGCTTTTGGCGGTGCCGTGCTGGGCACCTTGATCGGTGTGCTGCCCGGCTTGGGGGCCGTGGCCACCATCGCCATGCTGCTGCCTTCCATTTACGCGCTGGACGCCACACCGGCGTTGATCATGCTGGCCGGCATCTATTACGGCTCGCAGTACGGCGGCTCGACCACCGCGATTCTGATCAATGTGCCGGGCGAATCGAGCTCGGTCGTCACCGCCATCGACGGTTACCAGATGGCCCGCCAAGGCCGAGCCGGTCCGGCACTCGCTGCCGCCGGTTTGGGCTCGTTCTTTGCCGGTTGTGTGGCCACCGTGGTGATCGCCGCGTTTGCGCCGCCGTTGACCGAGCTGGCCTTCAAGTTCGGCCCGGCCGAGTACTTCTCGCTGATGGTGCTGGGCCTGATCGGTGCGGTGGTGTTGGCCTCGGGCTCGCTGCTGAAAGCGATTGCGATGATCTTGATGGGCTTGTTGATGGGGCAGATCAACACCGATGTGATCTCGGGCACGCCGCGCTACTCGTTCGACATCCCGGAGCTGACCGACGGCATCAACTTTGTCGTCATCGCCATGGGCGTGTTCGGTTTCGGCGAGATCATCTCCAACCTGGGCCGGCCGGCTGAGCAACGCGAGGTCTTCACCAAGGACGTGAAGGGCTTGTGGCCCACCAAGGAGGACTTCAAGGAGGCTTGGCCTTCCGTCATCCGCGGCACGGTGTTGGGCTCGGTGCTGGGCGTGCTGCCGGGCGGCGGTGCCTTGTTGTCCTCTTTTGCGGCCTATACGCTGGAGAAGAAGATCGTCAAGAACCCCCGCGTGCCGTTCGGCAAAGGTGCGATTCAAGGTGTGGCGGGGCCCGAAGCGGCCAACAATGCCGGCGCTCAAACCAGCTTCATCCCGATGCTGACGCTGGGCATTCCACCGAATGCGGTGATGGCGCTGATGGTCGGCGCGATGACGATCAAGGGCATACAGCCCGGCCCGCAGGTGATGACCAGCAACCCCGAGCTGTTCTGGGGCCTGATCGCCTCGATGTGGATCGGCAATTTGATGCTGATCATCTTGAACCTGCCGCTGATCGGCATCTGGATCAAGCTGCTGACCGTGCCCTATCGCTTCTTGTTCCCCGCCATCATGACGTTTTGTTGCATTGGCACCTACACGCTGAACAACAACAACTTCGACGTCTACATGAGCGCCTTGTTCGCCGGCATCGGCTACTTGTTCTACAAGCTCGGCTGTGAGCCTGCCCCATTGCTGCTCGGCTTCATCCTCGGCCCGATGATGGAAGAGAACCTGCGCCGCGCCCTGCTGCTGTCGCGTGGTGACTGGGCCACTTTCGCAACGCGACCGCTGTCGGCCGGCCTGTTGATTGCCGCCATGCTGATGATCGTCGTCGTCATGCTGCCGTCGATCAGAAGCAAACGAGAAGAGGCGTTCAAAGAGGATTGATTGACAGCGCTGACGCGTCATTGATCCCGCTGAGCTCAATCAGCGAACGGCCCGCCCGGAGACATTCCGAGCGGGCCGTTTTTTTCTTTTTCTTTCATCTATTTGCTTAGCGGGGTCAGGCTACCGTCTTGAGACGAGAGCGGGCTGCTGCTGCTGCGCATGCCGCCATTCAACGTGGACTGCAGCTCAAGCAGGCTCGCGTGGCTCACCTGAATGACACCGCGTCGAGGGCGATCAAGGTCCAAGACGATGAATACCAGCACGACCATCAGGCCAACCAGGACATAGGCGACGAGCGATGGGCGGTGGTTCGCCACACCCGCCGCAAAACCGACGATGGAGCCGGCGAGCAGGAACGTGACCAAGAGCAGCAAGAGCACGAGCTCAGGAACATGCCGGCTCAAGGCGGCGCTTCTCTTGCCGAAGCTGTCGATCATTTGGTTGACTGCCTCGACGAACAGAAGTGGCGCGCGTGAGTTCGCGTCCAATTGCGACGCGCGGACGGCGATGTTCCAGATATTCGCCTGCGTGCGCGTCGCGAGGGCATTGACTTTGGCGCGCGCCTCTCGATCGGGCAGCGGCAAAGTGGCCTCCTGGACTCGAGCGTCAAGGTATCTGCCGATCACCACGCGAGCTTCGTCCCGTTGCGCTGGTGGCAGCAAATCGGTACGGAGGAATGCCGTACCGATGGCATTGGCCTCGTCAACGACAGCCTCGCTGCGGCTGTCGAATCGTTGCAGAGCCAGTGAGAAAGTGAAACCCAGAAGAAGTGCCAAGAGGCCGATGATGGCCGACTGAATGCCATTGATGTGCCCTCGAGATTCAGCGGTACTGACGCTGGCGCGTGAGCGCCCCAGCCGATGACCGAACTCGATGCAGACAGCCATCAGGCCGAGCAGCGCCAAGGCGATCAGCGCGCTGGGTATGGCGTAGAGCGATTCAGCCATGGCTCAAGTGGATTTGGAAAAGCCAGTAGATTTCAAGAGCAAGGTAAACGACGGGGCAGAGTTGTTTTGTTTCTTTGAAGCCACTCTGCTCGGCAGAGCGAGGTTCGGCAACGCGCTGTCTTTGAGTTGTAAATATTTTGAACGAACACTAAGGCTGCGGGTCGGACCGAAACCGCTCCCTGGCGCGAGTCGGGTCGAACCGCCCCAAATGTTCCAAGCGCGCGCTCTCTCACCGTTTCGATGCGCAGCACGAGCAATGCTTCGAAGTTGGCAGCGTGCGCTGTGACGAAGTTGATGCGGTTGTAGCGTCGGGACGCTGGCGATGCGGGCATCGGTTATCGAGAGTTCAAGCTCAGTGGCCGCCGGTGTACAGCCCGCTGACAGAGGGACGAACGGAGTCAGTGTGATTTTCAAAAATCAAATGACTCTGACCCCATTATTTGTGAGACGTCGTTTACAGGCTGGGCCAGACCTCGGGCTGCACATTGAAGCGGGGATACCAGTCGGAGGGCAGGGTGCCGGCCCAGACCCGGTTGTGATGCGGCAGCAGGCGCTTTTTCCCGAAGGTCATGCGGGCATCGGCCAGTGACAGCAAGCTGTTGGCGGTCCAGTCGGTGCCGGGCGGGCTGGCGGCTGCACCCAGGGTGACGGTCAACGCGGCCGGTTCTGCTGGCGACGCAAACTCCGTTTCGATCGCACCGCGCAGCGTTTCGGCGGTGGCGACAGCCGCGCTCAAGTCGGTGGTGGGCAGCAACATCACGAATTCATCGCCGCCCAGATGCGCCAAGCTGGCACCGGCCGGCAGGTGCTCATTCAGCAAGTTGGCCGTGCGTATCAGCGCCGCCTGGGCTTGCGCTTGGCCTTGCTCATCCAGATAGGTCTTGAAGTGGTCGAGATCCAGGGTCAGCACCGCCAACGGTTGGCCAGCGGCACGCGCGCTGGCTGCCGTCTGCTCCATCAGGGCCTGCAAGGCCTGGCGATCCAGCAAGCCGTTCAATTCCAGTTTGTCGGCAATCAGATTTGGCATTTAGCACTCCAGTCAGGGACAGAGCCCCATCGTATGCACGCCAGCCGACTTTGCCACCCCTCCAAATCCCGAAGTTTTGGCGCGGTGAGCGATGCATAAAGCCAGGGCTGTGGCGGCGGGTGGTTCGAGAGTGCCTTGCTCGCGCCGCCTTGGTAGGCTGATCGCCCCGCGCGTGGGCCGCTAGCCGGCGGCAGGCGCGCTTGCCACCAGGTAGGCAGAGCGGCCGAGAGTGAAATCAAATGACTCTGACCCCATTGTTTTCTTTTCCAACCACCACGAGCCACAACTTGAAACTGCAGCGGCTTGCGATTTCGCATCAGGGGGGCAATTAATTGGGGCGATAGTTGAAGGTCTGGATATTCAAGGAGTTGCGATTGAAGACAAAAAATAAATTGAGCATTTTGTCGCGCGCAAGTCGAGTTGATCTGGTGTCGGAGCCCTACCCTCATCTGGTCATCAAAAACGCGCTGGACCCAGAAATCTATGCTTCACTGGATGCTCAATTTCCAGCCGCTGATGTGATCCTCAACGGCCGCGCGGTCAAGGACACGTGGTTTGATTACCCCGCATGCAAGGTTGTCGAGGACGATAGAGTTTCACCGCTTTGGCGGGAATTCTTCAAATATCACACGTCGAAGGAATTTTTCAGCGAACTGGTGGAGTTGGCTGGCGATGAAATCCGGGCACTGCGACCCGATCTCGAGAGCCGTGTAGGTCGATCGCTTGATGATTTTGTCGTTGGCATGCGGCCGGGCGGGCGAGGTGATCCGTTAGCAGCCGGCGCAGATGTCTCATCCGAATGCCAGTTTTATTTGAATTACACAAAGCAACCTCGAGTGGTTCGGGGGCCGCATGTTGACCGACCCTCAGAATTATTTGCGGCTTTGCTGTATTTTCGCAGCGAAGACGATAGCTCGACCGGCGCTGATTTGGCAGTTTGTGCCGCCAACGAAGACATTTATCCCAACGCCCATACGGTGAAGATTTCAAAATTGCCCGCTGAGATCGGCGATGAGATGGTCAGGACGGTAGAGACCGTTCGCTATGGTGCGAATACCTTGGTTTTATTTCTCAACTCATCAAAATCGATTCATGCGGTGACGCCACGCTCGCCAACCGATGTACCGCGTCGGCACATCAACTTTTGCTGTGATATACGGTTTGATCTTTTTGAAATTAAATTGCCCATGCGATTGGCTGCAAAGAAGAAACTTGAAAGCCTTCCATTGGGATGGCGCTTAGCGAAATATATTTAAACAGCATTCGAAATTTAAGCGATCTGGGAATAGCCATTTGCCCCTCGGTGCTAGCGCGGCGCGCTGTGCTTGTGCGCTGCAAAGCCGTTCGACCCGCGTGGGACGACCGGTGTTTGTGTCGGCATCGGGCGCGTTGTTGATTCGCTACCCCAGTGGTCTACGGGTTTTGCGCCCGCAACGTCGCCCTGACCATGCCGAGCGAGGGTTTCAGGTCTTCCCAGGCGTCTTGATCAAACGCTTTGGGGCGGCGCAGCACGGACATTTTGAGCTGCTGCAGCAGCGGCCCCCGGCAGGCGAAGGCGATGCCGTTGCTGCTGTCGGTGCCGCCGACCACCAGCACTTCTTCGCCAAAGCTGTTGTAGAGCCGGCCGACGTGGATGTCGTAGTCCCGGTGGCCGCGATGCAGGTTGACGACGAGCAGGCCGTTCGGTTTGAGGCAGGTCAAGCAGTCGTCGTAAAAGGCTTGCGAGCACAGCGCCGGTGGCGTGCCCGAGTAGTCGAAGCCGTCCACCATCAGGACGTCGAGCAAATGGGGCGGGGCGCGCACGAACTCGGCACCGTCACCGCGCAGCACCTGGAAGCGGGCATCGTCGGCCGGCACTTCGAAGCGCTCGCGCAGCGCAATCACATGGGGGTTGATCTCGACCACCTGAATATGGCTGCTCGGCAAGTAGCGGTGGCAGTATTTGGCCAGCGAACCGCCGCCCAGGCCAATCATCGCCAGCTCGGCCGGGGCGCTGTTGAAGAGCAAAAAGCCCATCATCAAGCCGGTGTATTCCAGGTCCAGCGCAAAGGGCCGATCAATGTGCATGCGGCTCTGGATCTCGGAGATCGAGAAATGCAAGGCCTTGCTGTTCAGCGTCTCGCAGACAAAAGGCTTGACATGCTCATCGGCGGCGGCATCAACAGCACCGGCGACGTTTGCGGTATTGGCAGCATTGGATTCGGGCATCGTGTGTAAAGCTCGGGTAAGGGCGTGGGGCTAAATTCGTAGGCTCGGTTGGCAAGGGATTTCCTCGGCCCTGAAGGCTGTCACCAACTGCAGAATCGGTGTTTCGACGGCGTTGATTTTATTCCGCAGCATTCACGTGACAGTTCAGCCGTGATGCCGCCCCACCTTCACCCCACTCAGCGAGCTTAGCGCGCCATGTCAGTTCAGAATTTGTACCAAAGCAAGCGCGGCACGGCAGCCGATGCGGTGGAGCTGTTGCGTGATGGCGATTTCATCATCGTCCCGACCGGCGTGGGCGAGCCACCTGCCTTGCTGACCGAGCTGTCCGAGCAGCGCCGGCGCTTTCACGGCATCAAGGTGGGGCAGATCCTGGCGGTGCGCAAGTTCGGCTATTTCGACCCCGCAACGGTGGAGCATGTGCGCCATGTGGCGTTTTTCTATGGCGCGGCGTCGCGTCCGGGCGGCATCGGCGGTTGGGTGGATTTCATCCCCAGCTATTTCTCCGAGATGCCCAGCCAAATCGCCAGTGGCCAGATGGCGGCCGACGTGGTGTTTGCGATGGCCTCGCCGATGGACCGCCACGGCTACTTCTCGCTCAGCTTGGGGGCCGACTACACGATGGCCGCCGTCGCCAAGGCGCGGGTGGTGGTGCTGGAAGTCAACCCCAACGTGCCTTATGCCAACGGCAATTGCCACGTGCACATCTCGCAAGTGACGGCGTTGGTGGAGAGCAGCGACGCTATCCTGGAAGTGGGCCTGCCCAAGATCGGCCCGGTGCAAGAGGCGATCGGCAAATATGTGGCCGACATGATCAACGACGGCTCGACGCTGCAGATCGGCTACGGCGGCATTCCGGACGCGGTGGTGATGCAATTGACGGCCAAGCACGACCTGGGCATTCACACCGAAATGATTGGCGACGGCATCCTGACGCTGATCGAAAGCGGCGCCGTCACCAACCGCAAGAAGAACTACCTGCCGGGCAAGATGGTGGCCACGTTTGCGCTCGGTTCGCAAAAGCTCTACCGCTTCATGGACCGCAACCCGCAGCTGGAAATGCACCCGGTCGACTTCACCAACGACCCCTATCTGGCCGGTCAGAACGACAACCTGGTGGCCATCAACGCCACCTTGCAGATCGACCTGCTGGGCCAATGTGGCTCGGAAAGCCTGGCGCACCTGCCCTATTCCGGCACCGGCGGTCAGTCCGACTTTGTCCGCGCGGCGAACCGCTCGCGCGGCGGCAAGGCCTTCATCGTGCTGCCGTCCACCGCCAAGGACGACAGCATCAGCCGCATCGTGCCGGTGCTGTCCCCCGGCACCCACATGAGCACCAGCAAGAACGACGTCAACTACGTGGTGTCCGAGTTTGGTGTGGCGCAGTTGCGCGGCAAATCGGCCAAGCAGCGCGCCAGTGAACTGATCTCCATCGCTCACCCCGACTTCCGCGCTGAATTGACCTTGGCGGCCAAGCAGTTGCAGCTGTTGTGACGACGCTGCGGCGGCCTGAACTGCTGCTGAATCAGCACTGAAAGCCGCCCGGGCGACGGGTAGAAAACTGGACGGCAAAATAGCGCCCATGTCAGAGCCCGTTGCCGCCGCCCCCAAGCCCAAATTCAAGCCCAAGTCCATGCCCCAGAAGGCGATGGAAAAGCTGGGCCTGTTGCGCGATATTGATCTGGCCCTGCACCTGCCGCTGCGCTACGAGGACGAAACCCGCATCACGCCGATCGCCGCCGCCCACGAGGGCGAAAACGTGCAGTGCGAAGGCGAAGTGATCGAATGCCAAGTGGACAGCCGGGGCCGCCGGCAACTGCTGGTGCGCATCGAGGACGGCAGCGGCGAGCTGTTGCTGCGCTTCATCCACTTCTACCCCTCGCACCTGAAGAGCATGGCGGTTGGCCAGCGCCTGCGGGTGCGCGGCGAGGTGCGACACGGGTTTTTTGGCCGCGAGATGGTGCATCCACAGTTCAAGGCGGTGGGCGAAGGCAGCGCGCTGGCCACGGCGCTGACGCCGGTCTACCCGTCCAGCGCCAACTTGCCGCAAACCTATTTGCGCAAGGCGGTGGCGGCCGGGCTGGGGCGGGCCGATTTGCGCGAGCTGTTGCCCGCCGGCATGCTGCCGCCACAACTGCCGCCCTTGCTCGACGCCCTGCTGTTCCTGCATCACCCGCCGCCGCAAGCCCGTTTGATGACGCTGGAAGACCACAGCCATCCGGCTTGGCAGCGCCTCAAGTTCGAGGAATTGCTGGCTCAGCAACTGAGCCAATTGCAGGCGCAACGCGAGCGGGCGCTGTTGAAGGCACCGGTGTTGCGGGCCGATTCCAACAAGCCGGGTGGTGGCTTGCACGAGCAGTTGCTCGCGGCGCTGCCGTTCGGCCTGACCGGGGCGCAACAGCGCGTCAGTGAAGAAATTGCCCAGAACCTGGCCCGCCCGCAACCGATGCACCGGCTGCTGCAGGGCGATGTCGGATCCGGCAAGACGGTGGTCGCGGCGCTGGCCGCCACCATCGCGATTGACGCCGGTTGGCAGTGCGCGCTGATGGCCCCGACCGAAATTCTGGCCGAGCAGCATTTCAAGAAGCTGCTCGGCTGGCTCGCCCCGCTGGGCTTGCAAGTGGCTTGGCTGACCGGCAGCGTCAAAGGCAAAGCGCGCCAGAAGATGCTGGCCGCCGCCGCCTCCGGCGAAGCGCAGTTGATCATCGGCACCCACGCGGTGATCGAGGACAAGGTGAAGTTCGCCCGCCTCGGCCTGGTCATCATCGACGAGCAGCACCGCTTTGGCGTGGCGCAGCGGCTGGCCTTGCGCAAGAAGCTGACGCCGGATGTGGAGGGCGGTGCTGACGCTGATGCTGATGCTGAGATGGCTGCTGCTGCTGCTGCTGCTGCACCGGCCGCGCCCAATATTGCGCCGCTGCCGGGATTGGAGCCACATTTGCTGATGATGAGCGCCACCCCGATACCGCGCACGCTGGCGATGACCTATTTTGCCGACCTCGACGTCAGCACCATCGACGAGCTGCCGCCGGGCCGCACGCCTATCGTCACCAAGGTGTTTGCCGATGCCAAGCGCCCCAATGTGGTCGAGAAAATCCGTGACGAGGTGGCCAAGGGCGCACAGGTCTACTGGGTCTGCCCGCTGATCGAGGAGAGCGAAACGCTGGACTTGAACAACGCCACCGAAACCCATGCCGAACTGAGCGCGGCGCTGGACGGCTACGGTGTCGGCCTGCTGCATGGCCGCCTGAGCTCGGCCGAAAAGGCGGCGGTGATGGCGCAGTTCACCGCCGGCGAGCTGAGCTTGCTGGTCGCCACCACGGTGATCGAGGTGGGCGTGGATGTGCCCAACGCCAGCCTGATGGTGATCGAGCATGCCGAGCGCTTCGGCTTGTCGCAACTGCACCAGTTGCGCGGTCGCGTCGGCCGGGGCGCGGTGGCCAGCGTTTGCGTGCTGCTCTACACCGGGCCGCTGTCCGATACCGGCAAGGCGCGGCTGAAGGCGATGGCCGAAACCAACGACGGCTTCGAGATCGCCCGCCGCGACCTCGACATCCGTGGCCCCGGTGAATTCATGGGTGCCCGCCAAAGCGGTGCCGCCTTGCTGCGCTTTGCCGACCTGCAAGAGGACTCGGCCCTGCTGCAAGTCGCCCGCCGTCTGGCCCCGCAACTGCTCGACCAGCACCCGCATGCCGCGCGCCGCCAAGTGGAACGCTGGTTGGGGTCGAAGGCGGAGTTCTTGAAGGCGTAGGGCGGGTCGTGATCCGCGTCTGGCCGGCTATGGCAGCCGTTTTGCGCAAGGCCGGCTCATGTTTGCACTTCACTGCCCGTGCCGAAATCGCTCGCGGGTCTTGACCCGCCCTACGTGGGATCAAACCGCCTGACTTGCCGGGCCCACCTAAAAATCAAATGTATCTGACCCCATTGTTTTAAAATCAAATGTATCTGACCCCATTGTTTTGAATTTGTAGGGCGGGTCGCGACCCGCGTGTGGCCGGCTGTGGCATTCGTGTTGCCCGAGGCGGGCTCATGTTGGCACTTCACTGCCCGTACCGAAATCGCTTGCGGGTCTTGACCCGCCCTACGGGGATGAAATCGGCTGGAACTGTTTTTGTCTCATGAACCGAAGCCCTCGCCTGCGTGGCGCATCGAATGGGCGATGTAGCGGCGCAGTTGTGGTGGCTCGGTGCCGATGTGCAAGGCCAGTCGCAGCAGGCGCAACTCGTCGTCGGCGGCGGTGAAGCGTTCGAGTCGGCGTTGGTGCTCGACCCAGTTCTCGTCGACAAAATATTCGATGTAGCGGTTCGCTTGCGCGGCGTCGCGAAAAAAGCCCCAGGACAGCGCGCCCTGGCGCAGCCGGGCTTGGCGGGTGCGCTGCATGACGGCGGCAAATTCATCGGCGCGGGTCGGGTCGATCAAATATTCCAGCGTCACCATCACCGGGCCTTCGTCCGGGCCAATCGGCACGGCTGGCTGGGGCAGGGCGCGCACCGGCGCGGGGGTGAAGTCGATCTCGGCATCGCCTTCCAGCTTGAAGCGGCGGGTGATCGACAAGGCCAGCAGGCCGAACACGGCCGCCCCGAGCACGGCGGTGCGAAGGTCCGTCCAACTGGCGACCTGACCCCACAACAGCGCACCGAACGCCGAGCCGCCCATCAGCGCGGTCTGGTAGATCGACATGCCGCGTGCCCGCACCCAGTTGGGCAGGGCGGTTTGCGCCGCCACGGTGAGCGAGTTGGCGACCGAAATCCAGGCCATGCCGAGGATGGCCATGGCCGGCAGCGCCACCCAGATTTCAGGCACCAGCACCACCAGCGCACTGAACGCCGCATGCACCACGGTGCCCCAGAGCACGAACTGATCGCGGTTGAAGCGCGACCGCCAGCGCGGGAAATACAGCGCCGCCACGATGGCCCCGCCGCCCAGGCAAGACATCATCACGGTGAAGGTGGCGGGCCCGCCGCCATGCATTTGGCGCGCCACCAGCGGCAGCAGTGCCACCAGCCCCGAGGCCTGGATGAAGAACAAGAAGATGCGCAGCAGCAAGATCTTCAAGCGCGGCGACTGCAGCGTGAACGCGATGCCGGCTCGCATCGCGCCAACAAAGCGCTCGCCCGGCAGCGGGCTGGTGGAGCGCACCGAGCGCCAGCGCAGGATCAGCACCATCGCCACGCCGGCCAGCACCGCGTTCAGCACGAACACCGCCGCCGGGCTGACCAGCGAGATCAGTGCGCCGGCCGCAATCGGGCCGATCACGCGGGACAAATTCATCGCAATGCCGTTCAGGGCCAGCGCGGCATGCAACTCCTCGCGCGGCACGATTTGCGGCACGATGGCGGCAAACACCGGCCAGCGCATCGCCAAGCCGACGCCGTTGACAAAGGTCAGCCCCAGCAGCAGCGGTGCCGTCAACACACCGAGCAGCGACAAAGCGGCCAGCAACAGCGCGTTGACGGACACCCAGAGCTGGGTGCCGGCAAAGTAGCGCCGCCGGTCCAGCGTGTCGGCCAGGGCACCGCTGGGAATGCCGAGCAAAAACACCGGCAAGGTCGAGGCGGTTTGCACCAGCGCCACCATCACCGGGCTGCTGGTCAACGAGGTCATCAGCCAAGCGGCCGCGACGTCGTTCATCCACATCGTCATATTGGCCGCCAACCAAGCGAGCCAGAGCCCACGGAAGACGGGGCCTTGCAGGGGAATCAGGGCGGTGGGCGTGGGCATGGTCGGACGATGGTAGCGGGCTGATTTTGTTGGCGGGCCTTGCAGCCGCCTATCCTTCTGCCGCGCAGACTCCTAAGCCATCGCTTACTTGAGCCGCTGCGCCCAGTACAGCAGCACCTCGGTCGCGGGCATCTCGGCGTTGCCGACCCAACGCGGCTCAAGGTTGATTTTGTCGATGGTCGTCAAGCCGGCAATGACCTTGCCGAACACGGCATAGCCGTTTTTGTCCGCAGCGTTGGCATCGCCGTAATTCAAAAAGGTGTTGTCCACCACGTTGACGAAGAACTGCGAGGTGGCCGAGTCGGTCACGTTGGTGCGCGCCATCGCCAGCGTGCCGCGCAGGTTGCTCAGGCCGTTGTTGCTCTCCAGCTTGATCGGCGCGTAGTTGGCGGCTTTGGCCACATTGCCGGGGCCAAAACCGCCCCCTTGGACGACGAAGTCCTTGGGTATGCGGTGAAAGGTCGTGTTGCTGTAGAAGCCGTCAGCCACGTATTTGAGGAAGTTGGCGACCGTGATCGGTGCTTTGTCCGCATACAACTCGACCACCACTTCGCCGTCGCTGGTCAGGAGGCAGACCGTCGCTGAGGCGGTGCTGGCGTTGGAGGCGGCCACACCGGCTGCGCTGCACGCCTGCGTCGGCGCGTTGGGCACCGGGTTGGATTTGATCGCGGCAGTGCCGGCATCGGCCGCGCTTCCGCCGCCGCAAGCCGACAACAGGGTCAACGCGCCGAAGGCGGTGGCTTGGAGCAAGAGTTTCAAAGATTTCATGGCGGGTTCAGGTTGAGTGGAGCCGGAGCGGCCAGTTCAAGATTGTCGATCAAGCGGGTGGCACCCAGTTTTGCGGCGGCCAGCGCCACCAGCGGTGTGTGGTCCAGCGGTGCGCCCAGGTCATGCTGGCGGCGCAGCACCACATAGTCGGGCTGCCAGCCCCGCGCGCTCAAATGTGCCATTGCTTCGGCCTCGAGCGCCTGAATGTCGCGCTCGCCGGCTTGCCAGCGGGCCAGCAACTGCCGCAACGTCTGGCTCAGGCTCAGCGCCTCGTTTTTTTCGGCCGTCGACAAATAGCCGTTGCGCGACGACAGCGCCAGGCCGACGTCGCTGCGGGTGGTTTCGCCCGCCATGATCTCGATCGGCATGGCCAATTGCCGCACCATCTGGCGCAGCACCATCAATTGCTGGTAATCCTTTTTGCCGAACAAGGCAATGCTGGGCTGGACGATATTGAACAGCTTGGCAACGACGGTGCAGACGCCGACAAAAAAGCCGGGCCTGAAATGCCCTTCCAGCATGTCCGCCAGCTCCGCCGGCGGGTGCACCTTGTAGGTCTGCGGTTCGGGGTAGAGCGTTGCCTCGTCGGGCGCAAACACGATGTCGCAACCGGCGGCCCGGAGCAGCTCGCAGTCGCGCGTCAGCGTGCGCGGATATTGATCAAAATCCTCGTGCGGCGCGAACTGCAGGCGGTTCACGAAGATGCTGGTAACGACCAGTCCCGGCGCGCTGCCGAGTGCGGCCTTGGCCTGACGCACCAGCGCCAGATGGCCGTCGTGCAAATTGCCCATCGTGGGCACGAAGGCGCGCTGGCTGTGGCCCGCCAGAGCCTGACGCAGGGTAGGGATGTCGTGGATGAGGTTCATGGTGTTTTCTAATTGCTGCGCGCTGCGCGCTAGGCGCTGGGCTGGCAGGACGGCCCGCCACCGTAACCCGCTTGGTCAGTTGATGACTTGTGTCTAGCCGAGGCGTTGCCGCCTACCCGCAGCAAGGCCTGGGCGGCTCGCGGTTGGATGTTGGCGCTCTAGTGTCGCGTCAAGCGCCATCTGTCGCCGTCCACTTGCCCTCGCCGCGCATGGCGTTGTTGCAAGCCTTGCCCATGCCGCTGGGCATGAGCTGCAGCTTGCGCCTAGCCCTGCACGCCGATGGCGGCGTGGTCATGCGACATCTGACACTTGACGCGACACTAGCCCGCCGCGACGGGGTAGCTGTGCAATGCATCATCCGGAAACGTGCCCGCCTTGACCTCGCTCACATAGCGCTGCACGGCTTCTTGGATCGAGGCCGAGCCTTGCATGAAGTTTTTGACGAAGCGGGGGCGGCGGCCGGGGGTGACGTCGAGCATGTCGTGCAGCACCAGCACTTGGCCCGAGCAACCGACGCCGGCACCGATGCCGATGACGGGGATGCCCAGCGTCTGCGTCAGCTCGGCGGCCAGCGCGGCGGGCACCATTTCCAGCACCAGCATTTGCGCGCCGGCCTTGACCAGTTCGCGGGCTTGTTGTCTGAGCAGCGCGGCGGCGGCATCGTCGCGGCCCTGCACGCGGTAGCCGCCCAACATGGTGACGGTTTGCGGTGTCAAGCCCAGGTGGGCGCAAACGGGGATGCCTCGGTCGACCAGATAACGCACCGTGTCGGCCGTCCAGCCCCCACCTTCGAGCTTGACCATGTGGGCACCGGCCTGCACCAGCCGGGCCGCGCTCGTCCAGGCATCTTGCGGGCTGAGGTGGTAGCTGCCAAATGGCAGGTCGGCGATCAACCAGGCGCTTTTGAGACCGCGCGCGACGCAGCGGGTGTGATAAACCATCTCGTCCAGCAGCACCGGCACGGTCGAGACCTGGCCCTGCAAGACCATGCCGAGCGAGTCGCCGACCAGCAGCACATCCACACCTTGCTCGTCCAGCACGCTGGCAAAGGCGGCGTCGTAACAAGTCAACATGGCAATTTTGTCGCCGCTGTGGTGCATGGCCAGCAGCTTCGGCAGGCTCATCGCTTTACGCTCGGTTGTCATGATGGGTGCAGCTCCTCGGAAGTGGGTGACGGTGCGGTCGGTCACGCCGGTCAAAAAATCAGGGGTCGCTGTGCCCGGCGGCAGGGCCGCTGACGGCAGTCAGGCAAAGCGAAAATTTCGTTGGCAGTGTAGCGGGGCGATCTGTTTTGTTTTCGGCCGAACCCTGCAATGCCACGGACAATGCGGGCGCACTGCAGTGATCAGAATTTACGCAAAATTGTTCCAGCCCGGCATGCGGCCGCCTTACAGCCGCCGATCCTTCTGCCGCCCAGGCTCCAGGGCAAGGCGGACAGGCCCGTCGCGGAAGCGCTTTTGCGTAAGTTTTAACCTTGGAGCTTTCTGCATGACCTTGACCGAGTTGCGCTACATCGTTGCCGTGGCCCGCGAGCGCCATTTCGGCCGCGCGGCCGAGGCTTGTTTCGTGTCCCAGCCCACGCTCAGCGTGGCGATCAAAAAGCTGGAAGAAGAGCTGGACGTGAAGATCTTCGAGCGCGGCGCGTCCGAAGTGTCGGTCACGCCGCTGGGCGCTGAAATCGTCCGGCAGGCGCAATCGGTGCTGGAGCAGGCCAGCGCCATCAAGGAGATCGCCAAGCGCGGCAAAGACCCGCTGGCCGGTGCCCTGCGGCTGGGCATCATCTACACCATCGGCCCGTATTTGCTGCCCGAGCTGGTCAAGAGCGTGATCGAGGACTACCCGCAGATGCCGCTGATGCTGCAAGAGAACTTCACCGCCAAGCTGCTGGAAATGCTGCGCACCGGTGAACTGGACTGCGCCATCATGGCTGAGCCCTTCTCCGACACCGGTCTGGCCGTGGCACCGCTGTACGACGAAGAGTTCGTCATCGCCGTGCCGGCCAACCACCCCTTTGCCGAGCGCACCGAGGTCAGCGCCGAAGAGCTGAAGAGCGAAAAAATGCTCTTGCTCGGTGCCGGCCATTGCTTCCGTGACCATGTGCTGGAGGTCTGCCCGGAGTTCGCCCGCTTCTCCAGCGATGCCGAGGGCATACGCAAGAGCTTCGAAGGCTCGTCGCTGGAGACGATCAAGCACATGGTGGCGTCCGGTATGGGCGTGACCGTGGTGCCGGCGCTCAGCGTGCCCAAGGAAGCGCAGGCGCATCTGCGCTTCATCCCCTTCGCTGCGCCGATCCCGACCCGTCGCGTCGTGCTGGCCTGGCGTCGCACCTTCACGCGCTACGAGGCGATTGCCGCGCTGCGCAATGCCGTCTATGCCTGCAAGCTGGACGGGGTCACACTGCTTTCTTGAGCGCTCCGACGCTCCGGCACTGCGCTTGGTCAGTGTCGTGTGGGCGAGCAGGAGTAAGGTGTCAGCGGTTGACGCGGCGTTAGGGTCGCGTTTTCTTTTTCCCCCATTTTTTCTTTTTCCCTTCCCTCAGGAGACAGCGCATGAGTACACGTGATGTAGTGGTTTTGGGCGCAGCCCGTTCGGCCATCGGCACCTTTGGCGGCGGCTTGGCCGATATCGAGCCGGCCGAGTTGGCGGGTTCGGTGATGAAAGAGGCGGTGCTGCGTTCCGGCGTCGATCCGAAGGCGATCAACTATGTGACGGTGGGCAACACCATCCCCACCGACAGCCGGTTTCCGTATGTGGCCCGCGTGGCCTCGATCCAGGCTGGTTTGCCGATGGAGTCGGTGGCCATGAGCGTCAACCGCCTGTGTTCGTCCGGCCTGCAAGCCATCGTCACCACCGCCCAGAACATTCTGCTGGGCGACTGTGATTACGGCGTCGGCGGTGGCGTCGAGGTGATGAGCCGCGGCGGCTATCTGTCGGCGGCGATGCGCTCCGGTGCCCGCATGGGTGATACCAAGCTGATCGACATGATGGTGGCCACCTTGACCGACCCGTTCGGCGTCGGCCACATGGGCATCACCGCCGAAAACCTGGTGACCAAATGGGGCATCACCCGCGAAGAGCAGGACGCTCTTGCCGTGGAATCGCATCGCCGTGCGGCGCTGGCGATTGCCGAAGGCCGTTTCAAGTCGCAGATCGTGCCCATCGTCAAGCAAACGCGCAAAGGCGAAGTGACCTTTGACACCGACGAGCATGTGAAGGCCGGCACGACGATGGAAACGCTGGCCAAGATGAAGCCGGCATTCAAGAAAGACGGCTCGGTCACCGCCGGCAACGCGTCGGGCATCAACGACGGCGCCGCCTTCTTCGTGTTGGCCGATGCGGCGGTGGCGGCGGCTGCCGGCCACCAGCCGATGGCGCGCCTGGTCTCGTATGCGGTGGCCGGTGTGCCCAACGAGGTCATGGGCGAAGGCCCGATCCCCGCCACCAAGCTGGCGCTGAAAAAGGGTGGCCTGCGCCTGGACCAGATGGACGTGATCGAGAGCAACGAAGCATTCGCTGCCCAAGCGATTGCCGTGTCGCGCGGCCTGGAGTTTGACCTGACCAAGGTCAACCCGAACGGCGGCGCGATTGCCCTGGGCCACCCGATCGGCTGCTCCGGTGCCTTCCTGGCCACCAAGGCGATCTACGAGCTGCACCGCAGCGGCGGCCGCTATGCGCTGGTGACGATGTGTATTGGTGGCGGTCAAGGTATTGCCGCGGTGTTCGAACGGCTCTGAAGTCAGAGGTTGAGAGCCCTTCAGGCCGTCTGGCGGCACCCGGCGCTTACGGGGAAGCGGCGGGTTTGCCGGCTCTGCGTTTGCCGACTCTGCGTTTGTTGATCCGGCATTTGTAGGGCGGGTCGAGACCCGCGTGTGGCCGACTCTGGCACCCGCGTTGCGCCAAGCCAGCTCCTGTCGGCAGGTCGCTGCCCGCGCCGAAATCGCTCGCGGGTCTCGACCCGCCCTACGTGATGCTCGCCCACGACGATATAAGTCCGCCCGCCGCGCTACCGCAAGAATCGGGTGGTGCGGCGGGCCGGGGCTGGTAAGAATGGGCTGACTTGTCCAACGCTGTTCAACGACAGCCCGTTCCGCCATGGCCTCACTTTCCACCACGCTTGATCCCACGCCGCCGTCGCCCTACCTGCGCGTGCGTGCGGCGATTGAACAACTGGCGGCGGCCACCGCGCCCGTGCCGCTGCAGGCCCTGGCCGATGCGGCCGGGCAGAGCCTGTTTCACTTCCAGCGCAGCTTTGTCGGCCTGGCCGGCGTGACGCCCAAGGAGTTCGCTCAGGCCTTGTCGTTGGCGCGCGCCAAGCAGAGTTTGGCGCAAGCCGATTCGGTGTTGGACGCCGCGTTGGCGGCCGGCTTGTCCGGCCCGTCGCGCTTGCATGACTTGTTTCTCAGCCTGGAAGGCATGACGCCGGGCGAGTTCAAGCAAGCCGGGCGAGGCTTGAGTCTGCAATGGACGACGGCCGACACGCTGCTGGGCCCGATCTGGCTGGCGGCCAGCGCGCGCGGTGTGCTGAAGCTGGCTTTTCTGCAAGGATCAACGCCCGCGCAACTGCTGGCCGCCGCCACCGAGCAACTGCCCGAGGCGCGATGGACAGCCGCTCCGCAAGCGCTGCGCGGGCTGACTGACGAGTTGCAGCGCCGCTTCGCCGGCCTCAAGCCGCAGGCTCCGATCAGCCTGGTGATGAGTGGCACGCCGTTGCGCCTGAAGGTATGGCAGGCACTGCTGGCCATACCGGAAGGGCAGTTGCGGTCCTATTCGCAATTGGCGCGGCTGGCCGGTGCGCCGCAGGCGGTGCGGGCGGTAGCCAGTTGCGTAGCGGCCAACCCGATTGCCTACTTGATCCCCTGCCACCGGGTGATTCGAGCGAACGCCGAGTTCGGCGAATATCGCTGGGGGCCGGCGACGAAGCGCGCGTTGATCGGGCTTGAGTTGGCCAGAATCGAGGCTGAAGTTAGTACCAGCTTGCCTGCACCGTCAGCATTCGCCTTTCAACCCGGCTGACGAAGCTTTTGCCTATCATCAAGTTAAAACTATTTGATTTTACAAATTAATAGATAAAAACTAAAGTTAACTTCATACCAGCCCGGCTGGACAGCTTGAGGAGAACTTCATGAACAAACCCCGTTTACAAACCCTGTTGGGCTTGGCCATCACTTTCAGCGGTGCCGCCCTGGGTGCCCACGACTTGAGCCTGTGGATGCGCTACAGCGCTCTCTGAGCCTGAGCCTGAGCCTGCGCTGAACAGCACCGCCCCCCTATAGTCTGATTTTCTCAAGGAGCACGACATGGCAAAACGCATCAAGACCGACACCCTCAGCACGACGGGCCAGGCGATCAATATCGGCATTTCGGAAAAGGACCGTGCGGCCATCGCCGAAGGTCTGTCCAAGTTGCTGGCCGACACCTACACGCTCTACCTGACCACCCACAACTTCCACTGGAACGTGACCGGGCCGATGTTCAACACCCTGCACGTGATGTTCATGGGGCAATACACCGAGCTGTGGACCGCCGTGGACCCGATCGCCGAGCGGATTCGCTCGCTGGGCCATGTGGCACCCGGTTCTTACGCCCAGTTCGCCGCGCTCAGCTCCCTGAAAGACGCGCCAGCCCTGCCGCCCAAAGCGCTGGACATGGTTCGCATCCTGGTCGAAGGCCATGAAGCCGTCGCCCGCACCGCACGCAGCCTGTTCCCCGTCGTGGGCAAGGCCTCGGACGAGCCCAGCGCCGACTTGCTGACGCAGCGCTTGACGGTGCATGAGCAAACCGCCTGGATGCTGCGCAGCCTGCTGGCAGAGTAAACATCGCCCCCAGG
>JBIIVZ010000160.1:0-5807 GCA_044339175.1 Roseateles sp. | reverse complement strand
TTCCGCCTGCGGCCGAGTGGCTTCGAGCGGATGTTGGTGATTGCGCCACCGCAGACCAGCGACACGCGGGCTGGCCGCATCTCGCAGCGCTTGCTGGAGATGGAAACCTACCGCTTGATGGCCTTGCGCGGCTTGCCGGTGGCCAAGACGCTGGCACCGGTGCTGGCCGCCGCAGAAGCCGGCTTGGCCGACATCACCGGCAAGCTCGAAGCCCGGCTGGCATCCGAGGGCGAGCTGCTCGACACCCTGATCCACGTGGCGGCCGGTGTGGAGCGAGCCACCGCCGAGCACGCTTACCGCTTTGCCGCCACGCAGGCCTACGCCACGCTGGTCCATCAGCGCATCAACGAGCTGCGCGAAAAACCGATTTCCGGCACTCAGACGTTGGGGGAATTCATGCAGCGGCGGCTGACGCCGGCCATCGCCACGGTGGCGGCCACCGCGCAACGCCTGGCCTCGCTGTCGCAGCGCATCGAGCGGGTCAGCGCCCTGCTGCGCACGCGGGTGGACATTGCGACCGAAATGCAGAACCAGCAATTGCTGGCCAAACTGACCCAAGGGCAAGACTTGCAACTGAGCTTGCAGACCACCGTCGAGGGTTTGTCGATTGCCGCCATCTCCTACTACGTCGTCAGCCTGTTGCTGTACCTGGCCAAAGCCTTGAAATCCGCCGGCCTGCCGATCAACCCGGAACTGGCCACCGGGGCGCTGATTCCCATCGTCTTGCTGCTGGTCTGGAAGGCGACGCAGCGGGTCCATGCAAAGCTGAATCGCCCGCATTGAGCCAAGACCTCGGCCTTGATTTGGAGGCCTTTTCTGAACGAAAGCTGAAGATCGACACCACAGGCCACAATCAAACTGACCCATTTAAACAATAGCGAGGATGTTCATCATGGCGGAGCCCAAGCAAACCGAAGCGAAAACTCAACAGAAATTGCCGCAGATCGAGGATTTTTCGAGCTGCCTGAAAACGTTTGAAACTTCGGCGGGCCGTGTCGGGCGCTTCCATTCGCTGCCGGAACTGACGCGCAGCTTCCCCAGCATCAAGCGGCTGCCCATGTCGCTGCGCATCGTGCTGGAGTCGGTGCTGCGCAATTGCGATGGCCAAAAAGTGCTGCCCGAACATGTGGCTGCGCTGGCTAATTGGCTGCCAGTGGCCCCGCGCAGCCAAGAGATCCCCTTTGTGGTGGCGCGCGTCGTGCTGCAGGATTTCACCGGCGTGCCGCTGCTGGCCGACCTGGCGGCGATGCGCAATGTGGCGCTGGCGGCGGGCAAAGACCCGAAGTCGATCGAGCCGCTGGTGCCGGTCGATCTGGTCGTCGATCACTCGGTGATGATCGATTATTTCGGCAGCAAGAAGGCGCTCGACCTGAACATGAAACTGGAGTTCTCGCGCAACCGCGAGCGCTACGAATTCATGAAATGGGGCATGCAGGCGTTTGACACCTTCCGCGTCGTGCCACCGGGCTTCGGCATCGTCCACCAAGTGAATCTGGAGTTTCTGGCGCGCGGCGTGCACAAGGGCGTGGCCAAGGGCGAAAAGGGCGAAAAAGGAGCGAAAGGAGCGAAGGCTCCGAAGGTTTATTACCCCGACAGCCTGGTCGGCACCGACAGCCACACCACCATGATCAACGGCATCGGCGTGGTCGGCTGGGGTGTCGGCGGCATCGAAGCCGAGGCGGCGATGTTGGGGCAGCCGGTCTATTTGCTGATGCCCGATGTGGTGGGCTTCGAGCTGACCGGCAGTTTGCGCGAGGGTGTGACGGCCACCGACCTGGTGTTGACCGTGACCGAAATCCTGCGGCGCGAAAAAGTCGTCGGCAAGTTTGTCGAGTTCTTCGGCGCGGGGACAGCAAGCCTGTCGGTGCCGGACCGTGCCACGCTGGCCAATATGGCACCGGAGTACGGCGCGACGATGGGTTACTTTCCGGTCGACGACAAGACGCTGGACTACTTCCGCGGCACCGGCCGCAGCAAGCCGGAGATTGCCGCCTTCGAGGCTTATTTCAAGGCGCAAGACATGTTCGGCGTGCCCCAGTCGGGCGACATCGACTATTCACAGGTAGTGAGATTGGATCTGGGCCACGTCGTGCCTTCGCTGGCCGGGCCAAAGCGGCCGCAAGACAGGATCGAGATCACGCACCTGTCACGTCGCTTTGGTGAACTGTTCAGCGAGCCGCCGGCCGCCAACGGCTTCAATCAACCTGCGGAAAAACTGCTGCAGCGTTACCCGACCGCCAGCGGGCTGGAAATCGGCAACGGCGACATCTTGATTGCGGCCATCACCTCGTGCACCAACACCTCCAACCCCAGTGTGATGCTGGCGGCCGGCCTGCTGGCCAAGAAAGCAGTCGAAGCGGGGCTGAAGGTGGCACCGCACATCAAAACGTCGCTGGCACCGGGCTCGCGCGTCGTGACCGAATACCTGGAGCGCGCCGGCCTGCTGCCGTACCTGGAACAGCTCGGCTTCAACGTGGCCGCTTACGGCTGCACCACTTGCATTGGAAATTCTGGCGATCTGAGCGCCGAAATCAACCAAGCGATCAACGACAACGACCTGGTCTGCGCGGCCGTCCTGTCGGGCAACCGCAACTTCGAAGCGCGCATTCACCCGAACCTGAAGGCCAATTTTCTGGGCTCGCCGCCATTGGTCGTGGCCTACGCGCTGGCCGGCAATGTGATGGTCGACCTGATGACGCAGCCGATTGGCCAAAGCACGCTGAAAGGGCAAAAAGGCAGGGACATCTTCATGGGCGACATCTGGCCCAGCAGCGATGAAATCCACGCGCTGATGAAGCATGCGATGGACCCGAAAGCCTTCCGCGCCAATTACGCCCTGGTGGCCAGCAAGCCCGGCAAACTTTGGCAGAACATCGAAGGTGTGGACGGCGAGATCTACACCTGGCCGGCCAGCAGTTATATCGCCCGACCGCCGTTTTTTGAAGATTTCAAACTCGAACCCACCTTCAGCCAAGCGGGCGTCAGCGGTGCCCGCATCATGGCGATGTTTGGCGACTCGATCACCACCGACCATATTTCGCCCGCCGGCTCGATCCAGGAAAGCTCACCGGCTGGCCAGTACCTGCACGCGCAAGGCGTGTTGAAGCCCGACTTCAACAGCTACGGCTCACGCCGGGGCCACCACGAAGTGATGATGCGCGGCACATTTGCCAATGTGCGGATCAAGAACCTGATGCTGCCGGCCACGGCCGACGGCAGCCGCGAGGAAGGCGGCTGGACGCGCTACCAACCGAGCGGCGAAAAGAGGTTCATTTACGACGCAGCGATGGACTACATCGCGGCGGGCGTGCCCACCGTGATCTTCACCGGCGAAGAATATGGCTCCGGCTCCAGCCGCGACTGGGCCGCCAAGGGCACCGCCCTGCTGGGCATCAAGGCGGTCATCGCGCGCAGCTTCGAACGCATCCACCGCGCCAATCTGGTCGGCATGGGCGTGCTGCCGCTGCAGTTCAAGGGCGGCGACAGCTGGGAGACGCTGGGGCTGCTGGGCGACGAGCTGATCGACGTCGTCGTGGCCGGCGAATTGACGGCACAGCGCGACGCACAGTTGGTCATTCACCGGGCCGACGGCCGCATCGAAACCGTCAACTTGCTGCTGCGCATCGATACCGCCATCGAGGTCGAGTATTACCGGCACGGCGGCATTCTGCCGTTTGTGCTGCGGCAACTGCTGGCGGCCTAAAGAGGTCAAAAGGATCCGGCGCGCTGATCGCGCCGGCGCTGACGCTTAGCGCAGCTCGCTCGGCCGCAGCGGCTCGGTCAGCGCGTCCAGGCTTTGGCCGGAGGCGGCCAGCAGCTTCTCCAGCGCGGGCAGCAGCGGGCCGAGTCGTTCGTCGATGGCGTCTCGCACGGTGTCTACAAAGACTTGGGTCTGACGCTCGATCTCGATGTTCAGCTCGACTCCTTCCGACTTTTCGCCAAAAGTCGTCATGCGCAAGGTCTCGGGGATCAACCAGACCTCGAACCAGCCGGCTTGGCGGTCGGCCTCGGCCACGGTCAGGCTGGCACCGTTGATGGCGATATAGCCTTTGGCGAACACATAGCGCATCCAGCGCGGCGGCACTTGCAGGCGCAGCACATGGTTGTTCTCGGGCCTGCGAATGCTGGCGATCGTGGCCTTGAAGTCGACATGGCCGGAGAGCGGATGGCCGCCGATTTCAGCGCCATCACGGGCAGCGCGCTCGACGTTGAGCGGGCTGCCCACCGCCAGCTCGGCCAGCGTGGTCAGGCTCAGGCTTTGCTGCATCACGTCAAAGTCGGCTTGGCTGTCGCTGCGCAACCGGGTGACGGTCAGGCAAACACCGTCGCAAGCGACGCTGGCACCTATTTCAAGGCCGGCGCAAAAACCGGCCGGAAAGGCCAGGGTGAAGCTGCGCAAGCCCGGTTTGTCGGTGATGGCCGCAACATGGGCGACCGCTTGAACAATGCCTGTGAACATGGGTTGGGTGCCGCGAATTTGAGGACTGAACAGCTTACCAGTTGGTCACCAATTGGTCTCGCGCTCTGGAGTCGAGCCTATTTTGTGGATGGACAAGTCGGCCCCGTCAAACTCTTCCTCCTGCGTCAAGCGCAGCCCGACGAATTGGCGCAACAAGCCGTAAACCACAAAGCCGCCGATCAGCGCCCAGCTCACCCCGGCCAAGGTGCCGAGCACTTGCGAGATCAGACTGACCCCGCCCAAGCCGCCCAGCATCTTTTGACCGAACAAGCCGCAAGCGATGCCACCCCAGGCACCGCACAAGCCGTGCAAGGGCCAAACGCCCAGCACATCGTCGATCTTCCAGCGGTTTTGCGTCAACGTGAACAGGCGCACAAAAATGGCACCCGCCACGCCGCCGACCACCAAAGCACCGACCGGATGCATCAGGTCGGAGCCGGCACACACGGCCACCAAGCCGGCCAGCGGCCCGTTGTAGGCAAAGCCCGGATCGTTGCGCCCCATCAGCGTGGCGACCAAGGTGCCGCCCACCATGGCCATCAGCGAGTTGATCGCCACCAGACCCGAAATTTTGTCCAGCGTCTGCGCGCTCATCACATTGAAGCCGAACCACCCGATGGTCAGCACCCAGGCACCCAGCGCCAGGAAGGGAATGCTGGAAGGCGGATGCGCACTGATCGCGCCGTCTTTGCGGTAGCGGTTGTAGCGCGGCCCCAGCAGCAGCACGGCGGCCAAGGCGATCCACCCGCCCACCGCGTGCACCACCACGCTGCCGGCAAAGTCGTGAAACTCAGCCCCAAAGCTGGCCTTCAACCAGGGCTGGAAACCGAACGCCTGGTTCCAGGCGACGCTCTCGAACAAGGGGTAAATCAGCCCGACGATCACCGCTGTGGCGGCTATTTGAGGGCCAAATCGGGCACGCTCGGCAATGCCCCCAGAGATGATGGCGGGAATCGCCGCCGCAAAGGTCAGCAGGAAAAAGAACTTCACCAGCTCATAGCCGTTCTTGGCGGCCAAGCTCTCGGCTCCGGTGAAGAAATGGGTGCCGTAAGCGATCGTGTAGCCGATCAGAAAATAGGCAACCGTGGAGACGCAGAAGTCGAGCAGGATTTTGACCAGGGCATTGACCTGGTTCTTTTTTCGGACGGTGCCGAGCTCCAGAAAGGCGAAGCCGGCATGCATGGCGAGCACCATGATGGCCCCCAGCAAAATAAATAGCGCGTCGGCACTTTGCTTGAAATTCTCCACTGCCATCCTTTGGTCGTCGTTGAACCTCGCGACGTGTGCACGAATGCACCAGCCCGAGATTTGATGCACCAAGATAGCAAGAACAATGCCCAAGTCGGGG
>JBIIVZ010000159.1:0-5808 GCA_044339175.1 Roseateles sp. | reverse complement strand
AAGTGCACTCAGCCTGCTCGGCTTTGGCGACTTTCCTATCGGCCGCCAACTGAGCCCCAGCCTGTCCACCATCAGCCCGCCGCGTGGCGAGATCGGTCGGGCTGCGGCCCAAGCTCTGTTGGTGGCCCTGACCACAAACAGCGTGGCCGCAGGCGTGTCATTGCCCTGGGTTCTGCTGGAGCGGGACAGCAGTGCCAGAAAAGTTTGAGCGAACTTGCCACTCAACCTGACCTGACCTGACCTGACCTGACCTGACCTGCGTCTGCGCCCGCCCCGACACGCAAAACGTCAGAACGAATAACTGAAACCGGCGTTCACGGTGTTCTGGCTCTGGCCGGCCAGCGGCAGGGTGTCCCAGTAGTTGCCCGAAGAGAAGCGCGAGTTGCTGCCGTTCTTGACGGCGGCCACCGTCGCCCACAAGGTCACCTGCTTGTCCATCGCGTAGTCCGCGCCCAGCGTCAGCAACGTGCCCTTCTTGCCACCATAACCGCCCACCGTCGCGTCGACATTGGAGCCACCGCTGTAAATCGCGGCGCGCAGCAACAGCGGCTGACCGAGCTGGTAGTTCACCCCGATCCAGCCCTGGCTGGCACGGGTGGGCGCACCGGCAAGCGCGTCGGTTGCCGAGCTCTGGTTGAAGCCGGCAAACAACTTGGCGGCACCGAGTTGGTAGGTGCCGCCGACGATGTACTCCTTCGATGCGTTGTAGACGTTGTCGAACCTGCCGCTGGCATTGGCGGCCGTGTCGTAGATGGCGTGCAGGCTCAGCGGCCCTTTGTTGTAGAACAGATCGATGCCGGCTTTGGTGTTTGAGCTCGAGCTGCCCACCGTACCGCCCGGCGAATACTGCAGGGTCACACCAGCACCGCCCAAGTCGGGAGTCGAGTACTCGATCGCACCGGGTGCGCTGTTCCAGTTGCGTCCGCCCATCAGCGTGGCGGACCCGCTCCAGTTCTGACCCATCGGGTCGATGTCCCAGATCGAGTTGGAGATAGACAGGTTTTTGCCGAACTGCAACTTGCCCCAGCGGCTGTTCTTCACGCCCACGTAGGCGCGCCGGTTCCATAGATTGCTGTCGTTGGAGGCGCCGGTGTTTGAACCAAAGCCCGTTTCAAGCGTCACGAAGCCGACGTTGCCGTTACCGAACGCATGTTCGGCCGCGACCGTCAGCATGCTCGTTCCCCACTGGTTGGAGGCGGCACGAAACAGCGAGCCGCTACTGCCGTCCGGCTTGGCAACGTGGGTGGTGAAGTCGAGACCGGCCACCACGCGGCCGTTGACCGAGACGTCGGTACCGCCGATCTTGAAGGCCCAGGCACTGCTGCTCAGGGCGAAGATCAGGCCACAAGCGGCGGCCTGGACTGCGGTGCGATGGATCAGAAGTTGGTTTTTCATGGTGAGTGTCTCCGTAATGGCTAATGAAGCGAAAGATCGCCGTGGGTATTTCCGGACAAAGCTGCGCCAGCGTCGGCTTTTCGGCCGATCGCAGATCCGGTATTGCGCAAGGGGTTGGCGGTGCAGCCTGCCTGAGGCTACGGAGCCAGTTTTAAAGTCGTGTCATGGTCTGCCCCATGGGTGTCTGCGGTTGGGGGCTGGAGAACACCGCATTTGTTGATGGCAGATCAAAATGCGTCGCCGCGCAGCGTTCCCGCACCAGCGGCGGCGCGGCAGACATAGACCACGGCGGCTTCACCATCGGGCGACCGGTAGTCGCGGGCGACGGCTGACCGGGCGGCTTCCAACGCCGGTTCGCGCAACAGCGCGACGACGCAGCCGCCAAAGCCACCACCCGTCATGCGCGCGCCGCCGTCAGCGCCGATCGACGATTGCAAAATCTCCACCAGACGGTCGATCGCCGGTACGGTGATCTCGAAGTCGTCACGCATCGAGGCCTGCGAGCTCGCCATCAATGCACCCAGCCGCACCAAGTCGTTGGCTGCAAGTGCAGACGCTGCATCCAGGCTGCGCTGGTTTTCGGTGACGATGTGGCGGGCGCGCCTGAACACGGTGGCATCGAGTTCCGAGCCATGAAGTAGCAGCGTCGCCAAGTCCAGATCCCTGAGCGCGCGGATACCGAAGTGGCGGGCTGCGGTTTCGCACTGCTCGCGCCGGCTGTTGTATTCACTGCCGACCAGCGCTCGTTTGACACGCGAATGCACGATCATCACGACCACGTCGTCGGGCAAGGGCACCGCGCTGGCTTCGAGCGATCGGCAATCGATCAGCAGCGCGTGCCCCAGTTCCCCACGCGCTGAGGCCAATTGATCCATGATGCCGCAGCGGCAGCCCACAAAGCTGTTTTCTGCTTCCTGCGCGATCAGCGCGAGGTCGGTGGGACTCAACTGGTCCAGGCGCTGCAGCGACTTGAATGCTTGGGCCACGGCCACCTCGACCGAAGCCGATGACGACAGCCCGGCACCGTGCGGCACGTTGCCGGCGATCGCCAAGTTGGCACCCCGCAGGACCAGGCCACGGGCCTGCAGCATGGCCACTACGCCTCGCACGTAATCGGCCCAGGGCAAAGCGGCGTTCTTGACGATCGCTTGGTCGAGACGGAACTCATCCACCTCCCCACCAAAGTCGGCGGCGACAACCCGCACGACCGCATCGTCGCGCGGGCCCGCAGCCACCAGCGTTTGGTAGTCGATGGCGCAGGGCAGTACGAAGCCTTCGTTGTAGTCGGTGTGTTCACCCATCAGATTGACGCGCCCGGGCGCGTGAGCAAGCAATTCGGGCTGGACTCCGAACTGGGCTTGGAAGGTGGCGACGACATGTCGCAATAGGGAGTCGTTCATGGCAGCTAGTCAGTGGGAGATGTCAGATGGCCGGCTTTAGGCCTGTCGGTAGTGCTGCTCGCTCACGGCACGCAGACGCTCGGCGGCCTGCTCCGGCGTGAGGTCGCGCTGCGCTTCGGCCAGCATCTCGAAGCCGACCATGAACTTGCGCACGGCGGCGGAGCGCAACAACGGCGGATAGAAGTGCGCGTGCAGTTGCCAGGCCGCGTTGTCATCAGGGTGGCCAGCACTGCCAGCCCCGAAAGGCCCGAAAGGCGCGCCGTGCCAACCCATCGAATAGGGAAACGAGCACTCAAACAAGTTGTCGTAGCGCGCGGTCAGTTGCTGCAGCGCGAGCGCGAGATCGGCGCGCTGCGCGGTAGTCAGATCGGGCAAGCGTTGCACCGCAAAACGAGGTAGCAGCAGCGTCTCGAAAGGCCAGACAGCCCAGTACGGCACGACTACCAGCCAGTGCTCGGTCAGCAGGACGATGCGTTCCTTCGCTGCGGCTTCGGCTTCGGCCAGGTCCAGCAGCAGCGGGCGGCCGTGGCGCAAGAAATAGGCGCGCTGGTGCGCATCCTCGGTGACGGCTTCGTTGGGCAGAAAATCGCTGGCCCAAATCTGGCCGTGCGGATGGGGTTGCGAGCAGCCCATGCTCTCCCCCTTGTTCTCGAACACCTGCACCCAGCGCCAACTGCGGCCCAATTCCGCCACCTGAGCGCACCAAGTGTCGACCAGGCCGGTGATGGCCGGCACGCTCAGTTCGGGCAGCGTGCGTGAGTGGTCGGGCGAGTAGCAGATGACGCGACCGGTGCCCCTGGCGGCTTGGATCTGGAACAGCTCACTGCCACCCGGCGGTGCGCCGGGCACGTCTTGCATCAAGGCCGGGTAATCGTTGTCGAAGACCAGTGTGTGTTTGTAGTTAGGGTTGACGGCCCCGTTGATCCGGGTGTTGCCGGCACACAAATAGCAGGCCGGATCGTAGGCCGGCAGTTGAGCTTGGCTGACGGCTTCTTGGCGGCCCTGCCAAGGGCGCTTGGCGCGGTGCGGCGAGACCAGCACCCACTGGCCGGTCAGCGCATTGCGACGCCGATGTGAGTGGTCAGCGACGTGAAAGGTTTTGCTCATGCCGGATAACCATCGGCGTTGCTGGATTGCCTTTGCCAAGCGTCCCCACACAGGCGCTGCAGGCGGAAGATCGTGGCGTTTTGCGCCACGCTGCGGGTCAGGGGCAGGCCGGCATGTTTGAGCCAGTCGCCGTCCAATGTCTGCCCCTCGCCGGACAAAGCGTCGAAGAAGGGCGCGCTGGTGCGGTGGTGTCCGAACTCGACCGGCGATGACGGTTGGCTGATTTCGGTGACGCGGTAGCGTGCGCTGCCTTGCAGCATCGGCAGACGCAGCGGCGGGGTGTAGCGGTGGTGGGTCGGTTGAATTCGGTAGACGAGCAGCAACAGGTCCTGCCCCTCGGCGTCACCATGAGCTTGCCAGAACATGCCGTCACCAGCGTCACCCTGCCAGACGCGGCCGCAGTGCAATTGACCCCGAAGTGCCTTGTACAGTGCGATCCAGCCCTTCAGTTCGCGGCTGTCGTGCTCATCGAGTCGGCGCACATCCAGTTCGATGCCCAGGTGGCCAGGCAAGGCCACGGCAGCGCGAAAGCCCATCACTTGGGTGCGGCCGGTGGTGTGATCAGGGGCTGTGCCCACATGGGCGCCCATGATCTCCGGCGGGAAGAACTGCAAGAAGCCGCGCTGAATGGCGACGCGAGACAACGCGTCGATACAGTCGCTGGTCCAGACACGGTGGGTGTAGCGCAGCACGGCAAAGTCGATGCGACCGCCGCCACCCGAGCAGCTCTCGATTTCGACCTCTGGATGGGCCGCGCGCAGCCGCCCGAGCAGCGCGTAAAAGGCCAGCACCTGCGCCCGGTAGCCCGGCGCGCCGCCGGGCAGGCCGGCGGTGGTCAGGTCGCGGTTGTGGTCCCACTTCAAGTAGCGGATCCTGTGCGATCGCAGCAGTTGGTCGATCTTGTCGAAGACGTAATCGCAGGCCTCGGGCCGGGAGATGTCGAGCACCAGTTGTTGGCGTGCGGTCAGCAAGGGCCGGCCGGCCAGTTGCAGCGCCCAGTTGGGGTGAGCCCGGTACAGCTCGCTGTTCGGGCTGATCATCTCGGGCTCGACCCACATGCCGAATTCCATGCCCAGCGCGGTGACATGAGAGACCAGGTCACCCAGGCCTTGCGGAAACTTCTCGGCATCAGGCCACCAGTCGCCCAGCGCGAAGTTGGCGTCATGCCGCTGGTGGAACCAGCCATCGTCGAGCACAAAGCGTTCGACACCGAATTCCGCCGCAGCGCTGGCGAGCTCCTTGACCTGTGCACAGTGCACGTCGAAATACAGCCCTTCCCAGGTGTTCAGATGCACCGGCCGCGGTCGCATGGTGCCGCCTGACCAGTTCAGACGCGAGCGCAGCTCGGCGTGAAAGTTGGCGGCCAGGCCATTGAAACCTTGGCTTGAACAACTGGCCACCAGCTCGGGGGTGTGCAGGGTCTGGCCCGGTTGCAGCAGACCTTCGCCGGGGGCCAGCCATTCACCAAGCTGCCACTGGTATTGGCCGTCGTGCAGCCACTCGATGGTCTGCTGGTGGTTGCCTGACCAAGCCAGATGCGCGCCGAAGACCAGCCCGCTGTCGTCGGTCGTCCCTGGGGTCGTGATGACTGCGCCGGGGAAGCAGTCATGTGAGGTGCGGCCGCGCCGGTTCTCGCGCCGCCACAGGCTGCGCGACAGCGGGTCGGTTTGCAGCATGAATTCGTTCAGGTGCTGGCCTGCGTACGAGCGCACGGCAACGGCCGTGCCCGGCAGCGGCAGCGTGCCGGCGGCCAGCCATTGAACGTCCAGCGGCTGGTCGCCGGTGTTGCTCAAGGTGCTGCTGATGATCAGCACGTCGCTGCTCTCATCGAGCGTCAGCGTGACGGCCATGGCCAGTCGGGCGACGGTGTCGGTCAATACAAACCGTAGCGCCTGCGAGGGCTTGA
>JBIIVZ010000158.1:0-5812 GCA_044339175.1 Roseateles sp. | reverse complement strand
GCCACGATCAGCGCCAGGGCAAAAGCGCCCCAAATCAGCCAGCGGCCGACGTTGTACGGTTTGAAATGAAAATTGGGAGCGGTGGAAGGCGTGTGCGTCATAACGTCAGTCTTCCCGAGTTCCAAGCAGGCCCTTGGGGCGGAAAATCAATATAAGAACCATCAAGAGGTAGGGCAAGATCGGCGCGACTTGCGCCATGGTGAGTCGCAAGATGGGATAGCCCGGCGTGTCGATACCGATCTTGAAACCGAAGCCGGTCAGCACCGAAGCGAGCGAGCCGTCTATCGTCAGCGGCAGGGTTTGCAGCAGGCCGATCAAGATGGAACCGACAAAGGCACCGGCCAAAGACCCAACTCCGCCCACCACCACGACCACGAAGATGATGGAGCCGACGATCACCGCCATCGACGGTTCGGTGACGAAGGTCATGCCGCCGATCACGCCGGCCAGCGCGGCCAGCGCGCAACCGCTGCCAAACACCAGCATCAGCACACGCGGCACGTTGTGGCCCAGCGACTCCACCATCTCAGGGTGGGTCAACGCGGCCTGAATGACCAGGCCGATGCGGGTGCGCGTCAGCAGCAGCCACAGCGCCAGCAGCATCAACAGCGCCACGCCCATCATGAACAACCGCGTCAGCGGGAAGTTCGAGCAAGACGCCAACGCACATACCGCCGCCGGTGCCTTGCCCCAGGCAAACGACAAGCCTTCCAATGGGTGCTGCAGGATGGTGAAGGCCGAGCCTTGCAGCATCGGTGGCGGCGTGAACGGCACTGCCGTGCGGCCCCAGATCAACTGCACCAGTTCCAGGATCACGTAGGAAATGCCGAAGGTGATCAGCAATTCGGGCACATGGCCGAATTTGTGCACGCGGCGCAGCGCCAAGCGCTCGAAGGCCGCGCCCAGCAGACCGACGACGATCGGCGCCAGCACCAGCGCGGGCCAGAAGCCCAGCACGCCGACCAAGCTGTAAGCCACATAAGCGCCCAGCATGTAGAAGCTGGCGTGCGCAAAGTTGAGCACGCCCATCATGCTGAAGATCAGCGTCAGACCGGAGCTGAGCATGAACAAGAGCAGGCCGGAGGACAGGCCGTTCAAGACGTTGATTAAGATTTGAGCCACGGGGTCTCGCGTAATTGGGAGCGCGTCAAACGCAGCGGGTTCAGCGCGCAATCTGCCGCTGTATCAAAGCAAGCGGGCTGAAGATGACGTTGAGCGGCACCGTGTTGCGACGGCGCGCGCTGCAAAGCCAAGATCAGCCCGCATCAGGCTGGCCAGGTGGGCCGGACTTTATGGACGCTTCATCTGGCAAGAAGTCGGCGTGCTCGACACATAGGACTCATAAGTCTTGACCGGAACCAAGGTGTAGCCGGTGTTCTCGGGCGAATACGGATATTTCGCATCGGCCTTCTGCCAGACCGAGATGAACAGTGGCTGCTGCAACTGGTGATCGGCCTTGCGCATCTCGACTTCACCGTTGAAGCTCTTGACCTTCAGACCTTCCAGCGCCGCCGCCACCTTGACCGGGTCGGTGGACTTGGCCTTGGCCATCGCCTCGCCCAGCAGGCTGTAGATGTGAATCACGCTGCCCGTGTAGAAATCGTCCTTGAACTTGGTCTGGAATTCCTCTTGCCATTTGCCCATCTGGCCACCCATGTTGTAGTGGTTATAGGACACCTGGTAGACCCGACCGGCACCGTTCTTGCCCAGCGCAGTCGGTGTGCCGGAGACGCCGGTGTAGTAGGTGAAGAACTTGCCGGTGTAGCCGGACTCATTGGCCGCTTTAATCAGCAGCGCCAGGTCTGAACCCCAGTTGCCGGTGATGACGGTGTCGGCACCCGAGGCCTTGATCTTGGCCACATAGGGCGCAAAGTCACGCACTTGCGCCAGCGGGTGCAGGTCTTCGCCGACGATCTGGACGTCGGTGCGCTTGATCGCCAGCATTTCCTTGGCGTATTTGGCAACCTGATGGCCGTGGGCGTAATTCTGGTTCAGCAGGAACACCTTCTTGATGTCGGGCTGATCCTTCATGAAGGTGGTCAGCGCCTCCATCTTCATCGAGGTGTCGGCGTCCATGCGGAAATGCCAGTAGCTGCATTTGCTGTTGGTCAGATCGGGGTCCACCGCCGAGTGGTTCAGAAACAGCACTTCCTTGCCGGGGTTGCGCTCGTTGTGCTTGTTGATCGCGTCGATCAGGGCCACGGCCACGCCGGAGCCATTGCCCTGCGTGACGTAGCGCACGCCTTGGTCGATGGCGGACTTGAGCGCGTTCAGCGACTCGGCCGGGCTCAGCTTGTTGTCGATCGGGACGACCTCGAACTTCACGCCGGCTGGGTTGGTGGCGTTGAATTTTTCAGCAAAGAACTGAAAGCTCTTGACCTGGTTCTGCCCCACCGGTGCCATCAGGCCGGACAGCGGGTCGATCCAGGCAATCTTGACCGTCTCGCCCTTTTGGGCAAAGGCGGCTGCGCCGCTCAGCAGCAGGGCTGCCGCGACGGCGATCTTCAACGGGCGTTTCGTGATGTTCATCGTTGTCTCCTTCGGGTTTATCAGGCGTGCAATGCGGTAACACTGACCTCTCCCACGGTAGCCTAGCGCCGCCCTCGCGGCGTTCAGGACTTACCCGGTGGGCAGGACGTAGGCGAGTTAAACGCCGGGCAGGCGGTGGGCCTTGAACTGCTCCCGCAACTTGAGCTTTTGCAGCTTGCCGGTGGCGGTATGCGGCAACTCGGTGACGAACTGGACGTCGTCAGGAATCTGCCATTTGGCGATCCGTCCCTCGAAGAACTCCAGCACCTGCTCGCGGCTCAGCTCCACGCCGGGCTTCTTGATGATGACCAGCAGCGGCCGCTCGTCCCACTTCGGGTGGGCGCAAGCGATCACCGCCGCCTCGTGCACGTCCGGGTGGGCCATCGCGATGTTTTCCAGGTCGATCGAGCTGATCCATTCGCCGCCGGACTTGATCACATCCTTGCTGCGATCGGTGATCTGCATGAAGCCTTCGCTGTCTATCGTGGCCACGTCGCCGGTCTCGAACCAGCCCGGCACGCCGTCCACACTGATCAACGGCGATGTGCTCTGCCCAAAATAGCTGCTGATGACCCAGGGGCCGCGCACCACCAGGTTGCCGGCGCTGACGCCGTCCCACGGCAGGGCATGACCGTCGTCGTCGATGACCGCCATGTCCACGCCGTAAATCGCCTTGCCCTGCTTTTCCAGCAAGCGGCGCTGCGCATCAGCGGGCAAGCCGGCCTGCTTGGCGTTCAAGGTGGACACGGTGCCCAGCGGCGACATTTCGGTCATGCCCCAGGCGTGAATCACCTCGACGCCAAAATCCTCCACCAGTGTCTTCATCATGGCCGGCGGGCAAGCCGAGCCGCCGATCACCGTGCGCTTGAAGCTGCTGAACTTCAGCTGATTCGACTTCACATAGGTGAGCAAACCCAGCCACACCGTCGGCACACCGGCGCTGAAGGTCACGCCTTCGGCTTCGAACAGCTCGTACAAGGACTTGCCGTCCATGTGCGGGCCGGGCATCACCAGCTTGCAGCCGACGATGGCGCAGCTGTACGGCAAGCCCCAGGCATTGACGTGGAACATCGGCACGACCGGCAGGATCACATCGCGGGCCGAGCAACCCAGCGCGTCCGGCAGCGCCGAGCCAAAGGCGTGCAGGACGCTGGAGCGGTGGCTGTAGACCGCGCCCTTCGGATGCCCGGTGGTGCCCGAGGTGTAGCAGATGCTGGAAGCGATGTTTTCGTCGAACTCGGGCCACTGGTAATCACCGTCTTCGGCCTCGATCAACTCCTCGTAGCACAGCAGCCCGGCCAGATCGGTCTGCGCAGGCATGTGGGCCCGGTCCGTCATCAAGATGAAATGCTTGATGCTGGGCATCTGTGCGGCCAGCTTTTCCACCAGGGGCAAAAAAGTCAGGTCAAAACATAGCACCAAGTCCTGAGCGTCATTGGCAATCCAGGCCACCTGCTCCGGGAACAAGCGCGGGTTGATGGTGTGACACACCAACTCCGAGCCGGACGAGCCGTAATAGATTTCCAGGTGCCGATAGCCGTTCCAGGCCAGCGTCCCGATGCGATCACCCGCTTGGCAACCCAAGCGAGCAAAAGCCTGGGCCAGTTGCCGCGACCGCTTTTCGGCCGCGCGCCAGTTGTAGCGGTGCATGTCGCCTTCGACCCTCTTGCTGACAATTTCCGTATCGCCTGCATGCCGGGCGGCATGCTTGATCAGCGACGAAATCAGCAGCGGCATCGCCATCATTTGACCCATCAACGCCATCTATCGTCTCCTGTTGCGGGCAGCGGCAGCATGCTGAACCCATGATGTGAATCAGTCTAATCCAGCACTTGTGGCCGCCATAGTCGCCGCCGTTACACCGATGCGCAACATCCGTAGGGGTATTCACGGGCTTGCTCGCGGCGACTGGCTGCGTGAAGCGATCAGCCGAGTCACCCCGGTCCAGCGCGGGGCAGAACCGGCTGGCTACACTGGCCGGATGAATGTTTCTGAGAGTCCAGCCGGCCTAAGCTGCAGCACCGCCAGCCCCACCAACCCGGACAACTGGCTCAACCGCTTCAGCGGCCTGGGCGGCAGCTTCTTTGCCGAGTTGGCCGCCGATGGGCTGCCTGCGCCCCGTTGGGTCGCACGCAGCACGGCCTGCGCCGACCTGCTGGGTTGGCCCGCCGACTGGTGGCAACGCAGCGACTGGAACGCGCTCGACGTGCTGAGCGGCAACCAAGTCTGGCCCGGCATGCAGCCGCTGGCCAGCGTCTACAGCGGCCACCAATTTGGCTCCTGGGCCGGCCAGTTGGGCGACGGCCGTGCACTGCTGCTGGGCGAATTGAAAACGCCGAGCGGCCCGCTGGAAATGCAACTGAAGGGTGCAGGACGCACGCCGTTTTCGCGCGGTGGAGACGGCCGAGCGGTGCTGCGCTCATCGATCCGGGAGTTTTTGTGCTCGGAGGCCTTTGCCGCGCTGGGCATCCCGACCACGCGGGCGCTGTGCATCACCGGCTCAGGCCTGGGCGTACGGCGCGAGACGCTGGAGACTGCGGCCGTGGTCACCCGCGTGGCACCCAGCTTCATGCGCTTCGGCCACTTTGAACACTTCGCCCACAGCGGCCAACACCCTGCGCTGCGCCAGTTGGCCGACTTTTTCATCACCCACCACGCGCCGGAATGCCTGGACGCGCCGAACCGCTACGCCGCGCTGCTGGAACGCGTCACCCGCCAGACCGCCACGCTGATGGCCGATTGGCAGGCAGTCGGTTTTTGCCATGGCGTGATGAATACCGACAACATGTCGATGCTGGGCCTGACGCTGGATTACGGCCCCTTCGGCTTCATGGACGCGTTCGATCCCGGCCATATCTGCAACCACACCGACACGCAGGGTCGCTACGCCTACGCCCGCCAGCCGAACATCGGCTTTTGGAATCTGCATGCCTTGGCCCAAGCGATGCTGCCGCTGATGGAGGGCTCAGCCGACGCTGCGGGCGAGCCCCTGCTGGCCGCACTGGAAACCTACAAAACCGTCTTCCCCCAAGCGCTGCTGGCCCGCATGCGCGTCAAACTGGGCCTGCTGGCGGAGTTGGATGATGACCGCGCGCTGGTGGACGACTGGCTCAAGCTGATGGCCACGGCGCGCGCCGACTTCACCCTGAGCTTTCGCCGCCTCAGCGACTTCAGCGCCAGCGCCGACCCGGCCGGCGTGCGCGACCTGTTCCTCGACCGGCCCGCCTTCGATGCCTGGGCGCAGCGCTACTTTGCGCGCCTGCGACAGGAACCACAGCAGACA
>JBIIVZ010000157.1:0-5854 GCA_044339175.1 Roseateles sp. | reverse complement strand
GCGGGTCGCGACCCGCGTGTGGCCGACGGTGGCACCGGTGTTTGCCCGGCTAGCCTGCGGGTCTCGACCCGCCCTACGTGGCTGCGGCTTTTGGGCTTACAGCCCGAGCGTGGTCAGGTCCTGGAACCAATGCTGGGCCTGCACGAACTGCTTGACCTTGGGCGACAGCGCGTGCGGGTTGGTGTCATGCACGACCCACAACATCAGCGCGTCGTCGACCATTTGCTGGTGCACGAAGGCGAGCAATTTGTCCTGCGTCTTGACGTCGAAGCTGGACTTGATCTTGTCGATGGCCTCGTTCACTTTCGGGTTGTCGTAGCCGCCCCAGTTGACGCCGTTGGGTGCCACATATTTGCCGTAAGCAAAGCGGGTCAGCGCGTAGAACGGGTCGGCGGTGACGTAACCCAGGTTGATGGCCGTGATGCCCTTGCCGACGTTCATGTCGGCCTTGGCACCACTGCGCCAGTGCAGGTAGAGGTTCTCCAGCTCGACCACTTCGAATTCGATCTGAATGCCGACTTCGGCCAGGCTTTGCTGGATGTACTCGTTCATCGGCAGCGACAGCATCTGCCCGGTGCCGCCCTGCGCAATGATGACCTTGGCCTTCAGCGGTTTGGCCTGGCTGTAGCCGGCCTGCGCCATCAGCGCGCGCGCCGCCGGCAGGTCGTATTTCAGGTCAAACGTCGGCTTGCCAAACCAGGGGCTGCTGGCGTCCAGCTGACCCTTGGCCGCGGTGGCTTGGCCGTTCAGCAGCTTGACGATGGCGTCGCGGTCCACGGCCAGGTTGGCCGCCTTGCGCACGCGGATGTCGGTCCACGGCGAGCCTGGCTGGGTGCTGAAGTGATAAGGCCAGACATGGGGCGTGACGTTCTGCACGATGCGAAAGCCGGTGGCCTTCAGCTGCGGCAGCACATCGGGCGGCGGCGTCTCGATCAGGTCGACCTGGCCGTTCAGCAGCGCGTTGGCGCGGGTCAGCGCATCGGGAATCGGCACCAGCACGATGCGGTCCGCCTTGGCCAGCCGGGTCTTGTCCCAGTAGGTCGCGTTCTTGACCAGATCGGCGCGCTCGCGCGGCACCAGTTTGTCGAGCTTGAACGGGCCGGTGCCGGACGGCTGCAGGGCCACCTTGGCCCAGTCGCGGCCAAGCTTTTCCCATTGCGTCGGGCTGCCGATCAAAAACCAAGGCAGCTGATACGGGAACAGCGCGTCCACATCCTTGGTGGTGATCTCGACCGTGTAGTCGTCGATCTTCTTGAACGAAGCAATCGACGGGATGCGCGGCTTCACTTGCGCGGCCTGCTTGGCGTCGAATTGCGGCGCTTTGTCGTTCAGGACTTTGTCCAGATTCCACAGCACCGCGTCGGCAGTGAAGGCCGAGCCGTCATGGAACTTGACGCCTTTACGCAGCGTGAAGCGCCAGATCTTGTTGTCCTTGGCATCCACCTTCCACTCGGTGGCCAGGCCCGGCATCAGCTTGCCCGGCCGGGTGCCGATATTGGCCTCCCAAGCGACCAGTGGGTCGTACAAGGTGTGACCGGTGAACTGGTAGGCCCCGGCACCCCGGTCCGGTTGCCCGGTGGTCATCGGGATGTCGGCCATCGAGATGCCGTAGCGAATCACCGATTCGGCCCGAGCTGTTGTGCTCATCGACATCGTCATCGAAACCGTCAAGGCCAGGGACAGCGGCGTGGCAAGCAGCCAGCGCGCCAAGGGCTTTGGAATACTACTCATCATCGCAAGCTCTCCAACGTGGGTGAGCCCCATCAGATTGCATACAACATGCCAGTTCAGCGGGCGCGCCGCATGTTTATCGCAAGCTGTTCATTCACATGGACTATTTCTGTTTTGTGTATTTAGAAGGCTGGGGCTGGCGGTGGCCTGGCCCAGGACGGCGCATGCGCGAGCTGCGCGGGCAGCACCAATCCAAGGCGGATGGGTGCGGATTGCATGCAAGTTGGTGCGGACTGGTTTGGTGCCTCACGGGGCCGAGTCGGCAGCACGCGGGTCGCGACCCGCCCTACAGAATATCGCCGGCTAGACCCGTGATGGCTCTGGCAACTCCAGCCGCCAGCCGGTGCGCAGGGCCAGTTGCTGCAGGTCGGCGGGGGTGTCGAGGTCGACGAGGAAGCGCTGGTTTTGGGTCGGGTGCAAATAGACCATCGTGGGCGCTTGCTCGATCAGGTGGCGGCAGCCGAGTTGCAGGTCGCTGGCCAGAATCTGCGCCAGCGCCACGTCGTCGAACAAGATCGGGTTGCCGCGCTGGCTGTGGTCGGCGCTTTCGTCGCCGACAGCCGACACCATCGGCACCAGCAAATGGCCATGCGGGCGGCGTTTGAAGGCACCGAGCAGCTCGGTCAGGTCGGCGGCACCGACCAGTGGCTGGTCGGCCAGCACCACCATCACCACATCGAACGGACCGCTCAACGCTTGCAGGCCGGTGCGCACCGAGGCTTGCTGGCCGTCCCGGTAGGCTGGGTTGTGGGCCAGCGTGACCGGAAAGCTCTGCACCTGCGCCTCGACCGCCTCGCGTTCATGGCCGGTCACCACCACCACCTCGTCCACGCCGGCCCCGCTGAGCGCAATCAACTGGCGCTTGATCAGCGGCACGCCCTGCAGCGTGATCAGCGATTTGGCCACGCCGCCCATGCGCTTGCCCTCGCCCGCGGCCAGCAGCACAGCGGCCACGCGCAGGCGGGGGAACAACCCGCCGCCTTGTTTGAGTAGACATCCCATCGTGTGGCCTTTGTGGTCGGTGCTTAGCTGAGAAGGGCTGGCAGGCGCGCCAGGCTGGCCAAGTTATGCGCCGGCATGAAGCCGGTCACATGCCGGGCAGCCAATTGCATGGCGGCCGAGGCGGGTGTGTGTTGCGTCGGGTGCAGCCAGTAGACGCGTGCGCCGCGGGCGCGCACTTGGGCCAAGGCGTCGGCCAGCAGCTCGGGTGCGTCGGTATCAAAACCGTCGCTGAAGACCAGAAACAAGTCGCCCTGGCCCAGCGGCCGGCCGCTGCCTCGGCCCAAGTGCTGGTGCAGGGCGGTCAACAAGCTGCTGCCGATGCGGGTGCCGCCACCAAAGCCGAAGCTCACCGCGTTGATTTTTTCTTGCACACGGCGGCTGTTTTGCTGCATCAGCGGCGTCACCTCGGCCAGCCGGGTGTGAAAGATGAAGGCGCGCGCGTCCATCACCTCGACAAAGGCCCGCGCCAGCCGCAAGTAGAAGTGCGAATGCACCTCCATCGAGCGGCTGACATCGACCAGCAGTGCGACGCGCGGCAGGCGGCGCTGGCGCTTGACATGGTGCAAACGCACAAGCTCGCCACCGCTGCCCAGCGCGGCCCGCAGCGAGCGGCGCAGATGGATGGCCCCGCTGTGGCGCTGCGGTTGCCAGCGGCGCAGCAATTGGGTGCGCAAGCGCCGCCGCACGTCCTCGACCACCGCGTCAAAGCGGTCGATGTCCTGCGGCAGCCAGTCCTTGAAGTCGCGGTCCTCCAGCGCTTCGGTGCGGCTGGCACCGCCCTGGGCCTGGGGCGGCGCGCTGCTGGGCTCGCCTTCGCCCTGCGCTTCTGGCCCGTTGCCACGCGGCTGGGTGTTCTGGCCGGGTGCCGAATCGCCTTGCTCGCGGTGCATTTGTTCGACCAATTCGGGCAGCGTGCGGGCGCGGCGCATTTGCCCGCTGCTGCGCGTGCTGCCCTTGACCTTGTGGGGGAACCAAAAAGCGCGGTGCAGCTCGGCATATTTCAGCCATTGCGTGTGGCTACCGGCAGCAATGGCGCGCCACAGCGCCTCAACGCGCGGCCATTGCTCCAGCGGCAGGGCGGCGGCGGCGCGTGTCATCAGGGCCAACTCGGCGTAACCGAGCGCAAAACCATGCTCGCGCAAGTAGGCCGCGAACTCACCCAGGCGCAAGCGCGGGTCGCTCGCCGGCAGGCTGTGCGGCTTTGTATTTATCGACGCAGTTGGCGCGCCATTCGTCACTTCATGCCTCCGGCCACACCCACATCCTGCCCGACGCGCGGCCCATCGACTAATTTGGCGATCCGCTCAGCGGTCACTTGCCAGCGGTCGTTGCGGGTCTTCAGCAGCGCGGCCAGCGTGGGCACCAGCAGCGCGGGGTCGATCGGCAGGCTCAGGTGGCCCAGGTGGAACAGCACCCGCACCCAGTCCAGCGTTTCGGCCACACCGGGTGTTTTCTCCAGATCCTCGCGGCGCAAACGCTGCACAAAGGCGACCGCTTCCTCCACCAACCGGCCGGCCGCTTCGGGCACCAGAGTGCGCACGATGTGCATTTCGCGCCCCAGCGAGGGGAAGTCGAGGTAGTGAAACAGGCAGCGCCGCCGCAGCGCGTCCGACAGGTCGCGCGTGCCGTTGCTGGTCAGCACCACCAGCGGCTTGCTGCGCGCCGGCAAGGTGCCGATTTCGGGCACGGTGACTTGATATTCCGACAGCATTTCCAGCAGGAACGCTTCAAACGCTTCGTCGGCACGGTCGATCTCGTCGATCAGCAGCACGCAGGGCTGGGCACAGCGTATCGCTTGCAAGAGCGGGCGTTCCAGCAAAAAATCTTCTGAAAACAGGCTCTCGCGCAGCCGGCGCTGTGTCACGGCAGCGGCCGCCGGGTCGACCTTGCTGTCCATCTCGGCCAGCCGGATTTCCAGTAATTGGCGGCTGTAGTTCCATTCGTAGACCGCTTGGCTCAGGTCCAGCCCTTCGTAGCATTGCAGGCGCAACAGCGGCCGGCCCAGCACGCGGGCGCAGGCGCTGGCCAGCGCGGTTTTGCCGACCCCGGCCGAGCCCTCCAGCAGCAGCGGGCGCTCCAGCGTCAGCCCCATCCAGACCAGGCTGGCCAGGTCTTCGTCGGCCACATAGCCGGCCTGAAACAGCCGCTCGCGCAAGCCCTCGGGCGTGGGCAATTCAGGCGCAACAACAAGGTCAAGCGCTGAGCGTGACATGGCGGGTCAACGCTCAAGCCTTGCGGCCAAACAGACCGGCCAGGAAGTTGCGCAACATCATCCAGACCAGGGCGAGGGCGTTCAACTCCTTGGGCGCGCTGATGGCAGCGACCGGTTTGGCCGGGCTGGCCATCGGCGTGCTGGTGGGTGCCGTTGCCGTGCTGCCGTCCGTTGCGGCCTGCGGCGCTGCGGTGGCCAGTTTTTCTGCATCGGCCGCTTCTTGCAGCGCTTGCGCTTTCTGAGAAAAAGTGGCGGCGAACTGCGCCAGGATGACGTCGGACACCGAGGCCATCATGCGGCCGCCGAACTGCGCAAACTTGCCGTTGATGATGACCGCCGCCTTGCCGACGAGGGTGGCGCTGCCGCTGCCGTCCTCCGCCGCCACCAGCGACGCTTCCAGCCGCATCGAGGCCGACGAGCCGCTTTTGTCCGCCCCCTTGCCCAGCAGGGTCAGCGTGCGGGTGGCGGGGTCAATCGCCAGCAGCTCGATGTCGCCAGCAAAAGCCGCCACCGCCGGCCCGACCTTGACCTTGACGCTGCCCTTGTAATGCGTGGCGTCCACTTGCTCGGTGATCTGCGCGCCGGGCATGCAGGTGGCCAGCGCGATGATGTCGGACAACACCTCCCACGCACAGTCCAGGCCGGCGGCGACCGGGTATTGCTTGTCTATGTTGACTTCCATGCGGGCTCTCGATAGAAAAACGGTTCACTTGAAAACAACCCGACGCGGAAGCAAACACCGGGGGCCACGTGAGGCGGGTCTGGACCCGCGAACGATTACGACGACGGGTTCAGAAGCACCGCCCTGGGTCTGCCCGGTGCGACACGGGGGTGACAGTCGGCCGCACGCGGGTCACGACCCGCCCTACAGCGGGTTGTCGAATGACCCTCTCAATGTGCAATGCCCGA
>JBIIVZ010000156.1:0-5876 GCA_044339175.1 Roseateles sp. | reverse complement strand
TGGTAGGCCGTCGCGGACTTGAACCGCGGACCAAAGGATTATGAGTCCTCTGCTCTAACCAACTGAGCTAACGGCCCCCTTTGAAACAATCCTGGCTTGGGGCCAAGAGTGGCGGATTGTATAGGTGCGTTGCGGTGGCTATTTTTGCGACAGTGCTTGGCTGACCATGCGAGAGGTGATGTCGACGATTTGGATCATGCGGTCGTAGGGCATCCGCGTCGGGCCGATAACGCCGAGGGTGCCGACGACTTGTCCGTTGATTTCGTAGGGAGCCGAGACGATGGACAACTCCTCGAAGGGCACGACTTGGCTTTCGCCGCCGATGTAGATGCGCACGCCCTCGGCTCGGCTGGAAACCTCCAGCAAGCGCATCAGCTGAGTTTTTTGTTCGAACATGTCGAACAGGCGACGCAAGCTGCCACGGTCGTTGTGGAAATCTTGCACGGCCAGCAAATTACGCTCACCCGAGATAACCACCCGCTCTTGCTCGTCCACCATCGCCTCGGTGCTTGCTTGCACGGCGGCATTCATCAGCACGGCGATTTCGCTGCGCAGCAGATCGACTTCGCTTTTGAGCCGCTCGCGCACCGCCTCCAGGCTCAGGCCGGCGTAGTTCGCGTTGAGTCGGTTGCTGGCTTCGGCCAGCTCGCTTTGACTCAGGTCCTGCGCGGTGAAGATGACCCGGTTCTGCACATCGCCACCGGGCGACACCATGATCACCAGCACACGGCGCTCACCCAGGCGCAAGAATTCGATGTGGTGAAAAACGCTGGGCTTGTGCGGCGCAGTCACCACCCCGACAAAACTCGACAGGCTGGACAACAAGTGGGCGGCGCTGGCGATCACACGTTGTGGTTGATCGGGCTGCAGTTGCGCCTCGAACGGCCGCGAGTCCGTCCCCAGCAGGGCCGGCTGCGCGGTCAACATGGTGTCAACGAAGAGGCGATAACCGCGCGCTGTGGGGATGCGGCCGGCGCTGGTGTGGGGGCTGACGATCAGCCCGAGATCTTCGAGGTCGGCCATCACGTTGCGGATCGTGGCGGGGCTGAGCTCCAGACCGGAGGCTTTGGAGAGCGTGCGCGAGCCCACCGGCTGACCATCAGCGATGTAGCGTTCAACCAGGGTTTTCAGCAGTGATTTGGATCGCTCGTCGAGCATCTCTTCATTGTACGGACTCGCCACCGGCGCTCCTGGAACAGTAACAGCCCTGTGGTGTAATTCCTCGCATGGTCAAGCGTTTCCAACATGTGGCAATTGTGGGCAAGCATCAGGCCAGAGGCATCAGGCCAATTCTGGAAGAAGTTGCCAATTTCGTGGCGGGTTTGGGGGCTACCGTTTCGCTGGAACGCGAAACCGCATTGAACACCGGCATCACCGCGTTTGAAGCGCTGTCGAACGAGCAACTGGGCGCGCAATGCGACTTGGCGATCGTCGTCGGAGGTGACGGCACGATGCTCGGGTTTGCTCGCGAGATGGCTCGCTTCGGCGTGCCCTTGGTGGGCATCAACCAAGGCCGCTTGGGCTTCATCACCGACCTCTCGATCGAAAAATTCCGTGAAACGCTGGCACCAATCCTGGCGGGCGACTACGAAATCGAGCAACGCCCCATGCTGGAAGGCACGGTCTGGCGCGACGATCAGAGCATTTTCGAAGGCTTGGCGCTGAACGATGTGGTGGTCAGCCGCGGAGCGACGGCCAGCATGGTCGAGTTGCGTATCGACATTGGCGACGAATTCGTGGCCAATATGCGGGCCGACGGCATCATCGTCGCCACGCCCACCGGCTCCACCGCTTATTCCCTTTCGGCGGGCGGGCCGATTCTGCACCCAAGCATTGCCGGTTGGCTGCTGGTGCCGATTGCCTCGCACACCTTGTCGAACCGGCCCATCGTGCTGCCCGACACCGGCGAGGTGAGCATGGAAATCGTGGCCGGCCGCGATGCCAGCGTGAACTTTGACATGCAAAGCTTGGCCAGCCTGCTGCACGGCGACCGCATCACCGTGCGCCGCTCGGCTCACCGGGTGAGCTTTTTGCATCCGACCGGCTGGAGTTATTACGCCACGTTGCGCCGCAAGCTGCGTTGGTACGAGGGCGTGAGCTGATGTTGAGGCGTATGAGTTTGCGCGATTTCGTCATCGTGCCTGAGCTGGATCTGGACTTTGGAGCCGGCTTTGCCGTGCTGACCGGCGAGACCGGTGCCGGTAAATCCATTCTTGTTGACGCCTTGCAGTTGGCGCTGGGCAGCCGGGGCGACGCCGGGGTGGTCAGAGAAGGCGCGCCGCGGGCCGAGATTTCGGCCGAATTCGATTGCCCCGACCACCTGACCGGCTGGCTCGATGAGGCTGGCTTCGAGCACGCCAGCGGCAGCTTGCTGTTGCGCCGCGTGATCGATGCGCAGGGCAAAAGCCGCGCCTGGATCAACGGCAGCGCCGCCACCGTCACGCAGTTGCGCGAATTGGCCGACAGCCTGCTCGACATCCACGGCCAGCATGCCTGGCAAGGCCTGACCCGGCCGGCAGCTGTGCGCGCGCTGCTGGATGACTTTGCCGGGCTCGATACCGCCGCGCTGGGCCTGGCCTTCACGCAGTGGAAGCAGGCCAGCGAAAAGCTGAGCGCCGCGCAATCGACCCAGGGCGAGCTGCTGCGGGAGCGGGAGCGGCTGGCTTGGCAGATTGGCGAGGTTGACCGCTTGGCACCCGGTGCCGACGAATGGGCCGAGCTGAATGCCGAGCATCAACGGCTCTCGCATGCCCAGTCCTTGTTGGACGCCGTGCGCTTGGCGCTGGAGGGGCTGTCGGAAGTCGAGCCCAGCGCCGAATCACAGACCACCGCCGCCATCGACCAACTGGAGAGCGTGCTGCACTTTGATGCACGCTTGCTGCCTGCTGTCGAGGCGCTGCGCGGCGCACAAGCGCAGTTGCAAGATGCCGGCCACACGCTGAGTACTTATCTGCACGGCACCGAACTGGAACCAACGCGCATGCAGGAGCTGGATGAACGCGTGTCGGCCTGGCTGACGCTGGCGCGCCGTTACCGCCGCCCACCGGCTGAACTGCCGGCTTTGCATGCGCAGTGGCAGGCCGAGTTGCAGGCGCTGGAAGCGGCCAGCGACTTGGCTGCCTTGCAGCAAGCGCTGAGCCAGACGCGCAAGCTGTTCGAGCAAGCGGCCCAGCGCGTCAGCACTGTGCGTGCGCAAGCGGCACCCAGGCTGTCGGCGGCGGTGACCCAGGCGATGCAGCAACTGGGCATGAGCGGCGGCGCTTTCGAGATCAGCTTGCTGCCGCAAGATCAACCGCAGAGCTACGGCCTGGAGTCGGCCGAGTTCTTGGTTGCCGGCCACGCGGGCAGCACGCCCCGGCCGTTGTCGAAAGTGGCCTCGGGCGGAGAGCTGTCGCGCATCTCGCTGGCCATCGCGGTAACCACTTGCCTGAAAGACGGTGGCACGGGTGAGGGTGCCAGTGGCGGCGTGGGCACGCTGATTTTTGACGAGATCGACGCGGGTGTCGGCGGCGCGGTGGCCGAAACGGTGGGCCGCTTGATGAAGCAGTTGGGCCGTTCGGTGCAAGTGCTGGCCGTGACCCATTTACCGCAGGTCGCCGCCTGCGCCGACCAGCATCTGCTGGTGGCCAAGGCGCTGCGCAACGGCTTGACTTGCAGCGACGTTCAGGTGGTCGCCGGTGAAGCGCGCGTGTCCGAGATCGCCCGCATGTTGGGCGGCGAGCGCCTGTCGTCGACCAGCTTGGCCCATGCCAAGGAAATGCTGGACCAGTCGATGAGTCCGTCAACAACCCCCATTCAAAAAACGAAAAAGGCCAAGCCATGATGATTGAACCGGCCGCCGAAGAGGGCGCCGAACCCAGCGACGTGATCCTGGTCACCGGCATGGCGGGCGGCGGCAAATCGGTCGCCATGCATGCGCTGGAAGATGCCGGCTTTTTTTGCGTGGACAACCTGCCGGCCGAGCTGCTGCTGGATTTTCTGCGCCTGGAAGCGCAGCGCGGTGAGCGCCGGGTCGCGATTGCGGTGGATGTGCGCAGCGCCGGGTCCTTGCCGATGCTGCTGCCGCTGCTCAAGCAGTTGCGCACCGAGGGCGTGGCCGTGCGCTCGATCTTTCTGGACGCCAACACCGACGCGCTGGTGCGCCGGTTTTCTGAGACCCGCCGGCCTCACCCCTTGCGCAAAGACCCGTCCAACCAAGCCGAGGGCGACGACGCGCACCGGGCGCTGCATGAGGCGATCACGCTGGAGCGCGAGTTGCTGGCCGCGTTGCGCGTCGAGTCCACTGTGCTCGACACCAGCCTGCTGCGCCCGGCCCAGTTGCGCGCCTGGGTACGCGACTTGGTCATCGTGGACGGCAACTCGCTGACGTTGGTGTTCGAGTCCTTCGCCTTCAAACACGGCGTGCCCAGCGACGCCGATTTCGTCTTCGATGTGCGCGTGCTGCCCAACCCCTACTACGACCGCGAACTTCGGCCACTGAACGGCCGCGACGCGCCGGTTGCCGCCTACCTCAACGCGCAGCCCGAAGTGGCGGTGATGCTGAAGCAGATCAGCGACTTCCTGACCCACTGGTTGCCGAACTTTGCCGCCGATCAGCGCAGCTACCTGACCGTGGCCATCGGCTGCACCGGTGGCCAGCACCGCTCGGTGTTTCTGGTGGAAACCTTGGCCCGCCAATTCAGCCACCATGGGCAGGTGCTCAAGCGGCACCGCGAGTTGGACGCCAAGCCTTGAGAGGGTGAGTTTTTAGCGCCGCTGATACTTGCGTCGTCTACTGAGCGGCCGCCATGCATCGTTGCCGGTTCAAGCAATCATCTTTTTAAGGGGTGCTGGCAAGGCATATTCAGCCAGCCGCTCCCGCGCCACCCATTGGCCGACCGGCGCTTGCTCGGGCAGCGCGGCCATGTCGGCGCGGTGTGTGTGCAGCACCCAATCGAAATGCGTCAGCGTGTGCTGGATGCGCGGCATCACTTCCAACTGCGCGCCAATCAAGCTGGCCGCTTGATGCAGCGCCGCTTCATCGTCGAACAGCGGCAAGCTCCACAGCCCCGCCCAAACTCCAGTGGCCGGGCGCTGTTGCAGCAGGACGCTGCCGCCGTGCTCCAGCCACAACCACCAGTTTTCGCGCCGGCCGCGCTTGAGCTTGCGGGTTTTGACCGGGAAGCGGGTCGGCTCACCGCTCAGCCGCCCGGCGCACAACTCAGTCACCGGGCAGATCAAGCATTGCGGCGAACGCGAGGTACAAATCGTGGCCCCCAGGTCCATCACCCCCTGGGTGTAGGACTCGATGCCCTCGGTGGGCAGTAAATCGGTGGCGTGTTGCCACAACAAACGCTCCTGCGCGCTGCTGGCCAAATCGCCGTCAAAGGCCAGCAAGCGGCCGAGCACCCGTTTGACGTTGCCGTCCAGAATCGCCACCCGCTCGCCAAAGCAAAAGGCCGCCACCGCCGCCGCCGTCGAGCGGCCAATGCCGGGCAGCAATTGCAAACCCACCGAATCGCCGGGGAATATGCCGCCGTGTTGTTCGGCCACCGCGCGAGCACAGGCGTGCAGATTGCGCGCCCGGCTGTAGTAGCCCAAGCCGGCCCACAGCGCCAGCACCTCATCCAAGCTGGCGGCAGCCAGCTCCAGCACCGTCGGGAAGCGCTCCAGAAAGCGCTGGTAATAGCCCAACACCGTCGCCACCTGCGTCTGCTGCAACATGATTTCGGACAACCAGACGCGGTAGGGGTCGCGGGTGTTCTGCCAAGGCAGTTGATGGCGGCCATGACGCCGCTGCCAAGCGACCAAGGTGGGCGCAAACAGCGCCGGCAAGACTATTTCTTTTGACATTGGGAACAGAAAAAGGTGGAACGCTGGCCTTGCACGATGCGCTT
>JBIIVZ010000155.1:0-5883 GCA_044339175.1 Roseateles sp. | reverse complement strand
GCGGTGCAGATGAAGCGCCAGCGCGTGCACGCCGAGGACGCGGCCGAGGAGCGCATGCTCGACATCCTGGTGCCGCCGCCGCGCGGTGAAGTGGCCGAGGACAGCAGCACGCGTCAAATGATGCGCAAACGCCTGCGCGAAGGCCTGATGGACGACAAGGAGGTTGAAATCGACCTGCTTGAAGCCAAGCCGACGATGGAAATCCTCAGCCCGATGGGACAGCCCGGCATGGAGGACATGGCCGAGCAGCTGAAAGGCCTGTTCTCGCAAATGGGCGCGGGCAAGCGCAAGACCCGCAAGCTGAAGATTCCCGAGGCGCTCAAGCATCTGGTCGAAGAAGAAGCCTCCAAACTGCTGAACGAGGACGACATCAAGACGGCCGCCCTGCACAGCGCGCAGGAAATGGGCATCGTCTTCATCGACGAGATCGACAAGGTCACCAGCCGCTCGGACTCCAGCAGCGCCGAAGTCTCGCGCCAGGGCGTGCAGCGCGACCTGCTGCCGCTGGTCGAAGGCACGACGGTCAACACCAAATACGGCATGGTCAAGACCGACCACATCTTGTTCATCGCCTCGGGGGCCTTCCATTTAGCCAAGCCGAGCGATCTGATCCCCGAGTTGCAAGGCCGCTTCCCGATCCGGGTCGAGCTGGGCTCGCTGTCGGTGGATGACTTCGAGGCCATCCTCAGCAGCACCCACGCCAGCTTGGTCAAGCAATACCAAGCCCTGCTGTCCACCGAAGGCGTGACGCTGACCCTGAACCAGGCGGGCATTCGGCGCTTGGCCGAAATCGCCTTCGAGGTGAACGAGCGCACCGAGAACATCGGCGCGCGCCGCCTCGCCACGGTGATGGAGCGGTTGCTCGACGAGATCAGCTTCGACGCCCCCAATCTGTGCGGCCAGACCATCACCATTGGCGCGGCCGAAGTGGATGCCAAGCTGGGCGAGTTGGCCAAGAACGAAGACTTGTCGCGCTTCATTCTTTGATCCTCGGAGCCTGCGCGGCAGAAGGATCGGCAGTTGGACGCGGCTGAGTAGGCCGCTGGTGGCGGTGCCCGTCTGCTTGATCGGCATCAAGCCGGCTGACTGGCGGGACTTTACGATGGCTGATGCCACACCGCCTGACCACCCGCAGTTGGGGCTTGAGCCGCCCCCCCGCCCTCAACACACCTGCCATGCAGGCCGAGAAATTCTGGCGCTGGCCGGTGCTGGTGGCGCTGTTGTGCACCATTCCGGCGTTCTACATCGAGCTGCTGGAAAACCTGCCTACACCGCTGGCCATCGTGATCTATTTGGCCGCAGCGGCATTGATCTGCCTCTCGCTGTGGCGCGTGGCACGTCAGGTCAGCCACCCACGGCAATATCTGCGCAGCAATGCGCTCGATTTGGTGCTGGTGGCGGGTTTGTTGGCGGCCGCCTTGCTGGCTCCCAGCGCCGCGTCACCGACCGCCCTGGCCGTTCGCTTGCTGGTATCGCTGCTGACGCTGCTGCGCATGGTCTGGGCCATCAAATCCTGGGTGACACGCGGCGACCTGGGCTATTTGGCGCTGCTGGCCCTGTTGGTGCTGGGCTTTTGCGGCGTGGGCTTTTGGGCCCTGGAACCGAAGGTGCACAACCTGGGCGACGGCCTCTGGCTGGCCTTCACGACCGCCGCCACAGTCGGTTACGGCGACATCGTGCCAACCACCCCGGCCGCCAAGATCTTCGCTGTCTTCGTCGTGCTGCTGGGCTACGCCGTGCTGTCCCTGGTCACCGCCGCGATTGCGGCGATGTGGGTGGAAAGCTCGGAGCGCCACCTGGAGCGAGACATCTTGCGCGACCTGCATGTGGAGTTGCGCAGCGTCCACCAGGAGCTCGCGGCCTTGAAGGAACACCTGAGTCGGCGCGACTAGACGCCGCGTGCAGCATGGCAACTTGCCTGCGACTACAGCGCCAACCGGTGCGATTGCAGGGCCAGCATGCCGTCGAAGATCAGCGAGTCGAGCAACTCGTGCTCGATTTCCAGCGTCGGGGCGACCTTCCAGCCGGCCCCGCCGGTCATCAAGGTCAAGGGCTCGGCACCGGCGCGCTTGTGCAAATGGCGGTGCATGCGCTCGATCGCGCCGGTGATGGCGTAGTTGCCGCCGCTGGTCAGCGCGTCCGAGGTGTTGGTGGGGAACTCGCGCACCTCACCGGTGGGTACCCGCAAACCCGCCGTGCCGCCTTCCAGCGCGCGCAGCATGATGCCGTGGCCGGGCATGATCAGCCCGCCCAGAAAATGCCCGGACGCATCCAGTGCGTCGACCGTCACCGCCGTGCCTATCATCACCACCAGCGCGGCGCGCGGGCCGGCGGGTGGCACCGCCCGCTGCAGCACATGGGAGCGCGCTCCGATCAGCGCGACAAAACGGTCCACCCCCAAACGGCCCGGATGGTCATAGCCATTGGTGACGCCGCCCGCGTGGGCGCTGGACACAACCCAGCGCGGCTCTTCGTCCCACAGTTCGAGCTGCTCCTCAACGCGGCGGCGTACCGCATCACCGGCCACGTTGCAGCCCAGCACGCTGTGCGGCGGGGTCAAGCCGCGCCAGTCGCTGTCGGCCAACTGTTCAATGTTTTCAAGAAACACTGCCCCGTGGGCCAACAGCACCGCGCCCGGTTGCGGCGACGCATATTGAGCCCATTTCAGGCGGGTGTTTCCAATGTCGATGGCCAAAAAGCTCATGGCGGCAGGGTCCATGTCAAAAGGTGGCAGCCTAACAGCTCCCTGCACTGCTTTTTTGCACACCGCAGCACTCATGCGCTGATACCGATGCCAGAGACCCATCCCGCTGCCGCTCTATCGACAAAGCAAACAGATACTCAAGTTGTGCGTATAGCGGACGACAACAACCTCTCAGAGTTTTAATTTCAGGGTCGGATCCGCTTGGCTGCACAGCGACAGCCGCGCGCATCTGAAGTAGAAAACCATCAACAGACCATCTAGCGCAATGAAATCACTGACCATCTCCACCAAGCTGTGGCTACCCGTCATCGTCCTGACTCTGGTCATCACCTTGCTGACCTTGCTGTCAATCTGGCGCACGCAAACCGCGTTCGCCGAGGCAAAAATCTCGCAGCAAGAGCAACAGAGCAAGCTGGAGTTGGCCCTGCGCTGGCGCGGCTTGACCGAGGCGAATGTGACCCGGGTGCAGGCTGGAATCCTCAGCAGCGATGCGGTCGTGACCGACACGTTCAAGCCCGAAATCGAGGCCAACACGGCCAAAATTTCCGAAATCCAGAAGAAATTGGAGTCGGCTGCCGTCAGTGCTGAAGAAAAAGCGGTGATGGGCAATATTGCAAAAACCCGCGCGGCCTATATTGGCCTTCGCAGCGAGGCCATCAAGCTGAAGGTCGATGGCGATGTGCCGGCCGCGCTCAGCGCCTTGAAGGGCCGCATGATGCCGGCCGTTATCAGCTATCTGGACGCACAACAAGATTTCATCAAGCTCCAGTTGCAGCGCTCCGACGAGCAACGCGACACCGCCAGCGCCGAGCGCATGCGCACCGTTTGGCAGTTGACCGGCGTGATGGTCACCATCATTTTGGCCCTGGTCGCGTCCACCCGCCTGCTGGTGCGCTCGATCAGCCAGCCCTTGAAAGAATTGGTGCGCCAAGCCGAGCGCATCGGTAGCAGCGACCTGAGCGGCGTGATCCAGGTGGACCGGAGCGATGAAATCGGCGAGGTGCAGCGCGCGCTGAGCGGCATGCAGGCGGCGCTGAACAATGTCGTCGGCCTGGTTCGCCACAGCGCTGACAGCATCCAGACGGCCAGCCAGGAAATTGCCAGCGGCAACCTGGACCTGAGCCAGCGCACCGAGCAAACCGCCTCCAACCTGCAGCAAACCGCCAGCTCGATGAGCGCCATGACCGGCACCGTACGACACAGCGCCGAGAATGCTGCCACCGCCAACCAGTTGGCCAGCAGCGCCGCCCAGGTCGCACAGCGCGGCGGCGCGGTGGTCGGCCAAGTGGTCAGCACGATGGACGAGATCAATGCCAGCTCGAAACGCATCAGCGACATCATCGGCGTGATCGACGGCATCGCCTTCCAGACCAATATCCTGGCGCTGAATGCGGCGGTAGAAGCGGCCCGGGCCGGTGAACAAGGGCGCGGCTTTGCGGTGGTGGCGTCGGAAGTGCGCTCGCTGGCGCAGCGCTCGGCCGCAGCGGCCCGGGAGATCAAAACCTTGATCGGCGTCAGCGTTGAAAAGGTCGAAACTGGTGCCCGGCTGGTGCAGGACGCCGGCAGTACGATGAACGAGATCGTCGCCAGCGTTGGCCGGGTCAGCGACATCATTGGCGAGATCAGCGCCAGCACGGTCGAGCAAAGCGCGGGCCTGGGCACGATCAACAGCGCCGTCGGTCAGCTCGACCAGATGACGCAGCAAAACGCCGCGCTGGTGGAGCAGAGCGCGGCGGCCGCGGAGTCGCTGCGTGACCAGGCGGCCCGCTTGGCCGAGCTGGTCAGCGGCTTCAAGCTGACGTGAGGTTGCTCTGCGTCGGCCTCTTGCAGCCGGCGCAGAGCGCACAGCGTCAACAGCTCCGGGTCGCCGGGCCCGGCACCGACCCAACTGACGAGGCGGCGGGTGATCATGGCAAGACCGCCAGAGCTTCGGGTTCAGGAGTTTCAGCCACCAGCCGGCGCAAGGCCGGCAGGCAGGAACCGCATTGCGTGCCGCAGCGCAGCGCCGCTTGCAGCGTTTGCAAGCGCTGGCCGGCATCGCCGCTGCAGGTTTTGAGCTGCCGGGCGATGGCGTCCTGCGACACATCAAAGCAATTGCAGACTTGAGGGCTGCGCGGGGCCAGGTCTTGCGGTGCGCCGGCTTCCGGGGCCAGCAAGCGCCGGCCATGCGGGGCTACCGGGGCGGCATCGCGCCAGAGCTGTTGCAGCCAAGCTCCCTCACCCGCCTCGCCGACCCGCAACATCGCTTGCAGCCGTGCGTCGGGGCCAACGCCGTCCAACAACAGCAAACGCGCCCGACCCCGCTTGCCATCGGCATAGCGCAGCAAATTGACGCCCTGCAAATGCAGCACAGCGGCAAAACGCTGGATCAGGGCCGGTGCCAGCGGCTCGGCGCTGGCACCTTCGAACGACCAGCCTTCCAGACCCAGCGCCCCAGCCACCGGCACGCAATGGGCATAGTCCAGCTCGGCCATCAACGCCCGCAAGCGCAGACCCAGCTCGGCGCTGTCCGCCGGTGCAACCCAAGCCGCCGCGCTGATGCGCCAGGGCAGCTCCAGCCGCTTGATGTCGACGGCCGCAAATTTCAGCTCGGGTTGTTTCGAGTCCGGGCAAAAAGCCGGCTGGGTCAACGCGTTGACGCCCAACATCGGCAGGCCGTCCTCGGCCCGGCCGGAGATGAATTCCTGGCCCCAGTGCATGGCCAGGTCGGCCTGCGCCGGGCCGACCGAGGCGTCGCCCTGCACGGTCACCGTCAGCTCGCCCCGGCGCGAGCGCACGCGCACCAGGTCGCCGTCCTTCAAGCCCCGGCGCGGCATGTCTTGCGGGCGCATGCGCAACAGCGGCGCGGCTTCATGGCCGAACAATCGGCTGACCACACCGCTGCGGCTCATGCCGTGCCATTGGTCGCGCAAACGGCCGGTGCTCAGCCCGAACGGGTAGCGCGCATCGGCCTGCTCGGCGGTCGCGCGGTACGGTTTACTGATGAAGCGGGCGCGGCCATCGGGCGTAGCGAAGCGGCCGTCTGCGTACAAACGCGTCAGGCCGGTGCGGGCCCCTTCCGGGAACGGCCATTGCTGCGGGCCGGCGCTGTCGAGCAAGGCATAGGTGAGGCCGCCGATGTCGAGGTCGCGGCCACGCGTGGCCGCGCGGTGCTCCAGCCACAGCGCTTCGCTGCTCGG
>JBIIVZ010000154.1:0-5944 GCA_044339175.1 Roseateles sp. | reverse complement strand
CGGTCACAAAACTCGGGAAAATTGCCGGCAGCAAGTAACGCCGCCATTTCAACCAACCGGTCAGGCCCAGATTACCGGCCGCCAAACGCAGCTCGGCCGGGATCATTGACGCGCCCGCGATCACGTTAAAGAGCAAATACCACTGCGTGCCCAGCACCATCAACGGCGACAACCAGATGTCGGGATTGAGCTTCCAGTGCACGATCAACATCACTGCCACTGGGAACATCAAATTTGCAGGGAAGGCAGCCAAAAACTGCGCGAGCGCCTGCACCCGCCCGGCGATGCGAGGATTCAGCCCGATCCAAACCCCCACCGGCACCCAAATCAGCGAGGCCAGCGCAATCAGCACCAGCACCCGCACGAGGGTAAAAGCCCCTAGTTTGAACACGTGCGCGGCTTCGGCCCAGCCGACCTCGGTCTGAATAAAGCTGGCCAGACGCCACAGCGCCAGCAGCACCAGCGCGGCCAGCAGCGCGTCCAGGGCGCGCTCCCAATGCGGATTGACCGGCTGCGGACGCGCGCGAATGGACGTGCCGTCAAAGCCTCGGCGAGCCCATTTGAAGCTCAGGCCCAGCAGGCTGGCCGGCCAAGCTCCCAGCCGCCGCATGCGCTCGGTACGGCGCAGCCAATTCAACAACCACGAAGTTGGCGGGTTCTCATTGCCCGACTCCTCGAAGCGGAACTTGTCTGCCCAAGCCAGCAGCGGGCGGAAAAATAATTGGTCGTATAGCAAGATGCCAATGAACATGGCCAGGATGGCCCAGCCAATTGCGGCCACATCGCGCGCCGCGATGGCCATGGCAATGTAGGAGCCGACGCCGGGCAGCTTGATGTCTTGGTTAGCCACCGAGATGGCCTCCGACGCAACCACAAAAAACCAACCGCCGGACATGCTCATCATCATGTTCCAGAGCAGACCCGGCATCGCGAACGGCAGCTCGAGCCGCCAAAACCGGTGCCAGGCAGAAAGTCTGAAAACACTCGCCGCCTCTTGCAGCTCGGCCGGCAAGGTGCGCATCGACTGATACAAGCTGAAGGCCATGTTCCAGGCCTGAGAGGTGAAAATAGCGAAGATGGCCGCGCACTCGACGCCGAGCAAACTGCCCGGAAACAGGCCGATGAAGGCAGTCACCGTGATCGACAGAAAGCCCAGAATGGGGATCGACTGCAAGATGTCCAGCAAGGGCACCAAGACCTTCTCGGCGGTCCGGAATTTGGCCGCCAACGCAGCAAAAACGCAGGCGAACAGCACCGACGCGGCCAGGGCCAAAAACATCCGCAAGGTGGTGCGCAGCAGGTAGTAAGGCAGCACCCAGGGGTCCAGGCTGATCGGCAGCACCTCGCCCAGATGGAAGGGCAAGGCCATTTGCGAGGCCGCCAGGGCCAGCAAGCTGAAGGCTGCCAGCACCAGCGGAAGCATGGCCCAATCCCAGCGATTGCCGCTGCCTGCGCCCAGTGGATGCAGGATAAAACGCTTGTCATTCATGCGAGGCGATGGCTGTGGCAAACCCGTCAGGGCGGCAGCCTCGGGGGCTGAACGGTTTTCAAAGCGAGCCGCGCAGCGGACTCGCGCGGCGCAGCAAAGCAGGGACGTACAACTTCTATATTGCGAGCTCGACTCCTCCCTCCTTCAACTTTCAGGGGCAGTTCGACTGAACCGACTGCCCCTGAACGCGCAGCCAAAAAAAAGCCCTGCGGCAGCAGGGCTTTTTTGAGCAAAGCGCCGAAGCGCCAAGCTATTTACTTGTTGCGCGTGCCAACCACTTCGATTTCCACGCGGCGGTTCTTGGCGCGGCCTTCGGCGGTCTTGTTGTCGGCAACTGGCTGCTTCTCGCCCTTGCCTTCGGTGTAAACACGATTCTTTTCAGCGCCCTTGCTGACCAGATAAGCCTTGACGGCTTCCGAGCGTGCAACCGACAGCTTCTGGTTGTAAGCATCGGTACCGACCGAGTCGGTGTGGCCCACGGCGATGATGACTTCCAGATTGATGCCCTTGGTCTTGCTGACCAGGTCATCCAGCTTGGCTTTGGCTTCGGGCTTCAGCACAGCCTTGTCAAAGTCGAAGAACGCATCTGCTGCGTAAGTGACCTTCTCGCTCACCGGAACCGGCGGAACGATCACAACTGGCTTCGGTGCGGGAGGGGGTGTGACCACCGGTGCCGGAGCAACCGGAGCCGGCTCGGCCTTCGGTGCCGGCTTCAGTGCGCCGTCGCACTCTGGAGCTGCAGTTGCAGGTGTCCAGCTGGAATCGCGCCAGCACAGTTCGTTAGTACCGTTCTTCCAAACTGTGCCGTCAGTCGACTTCCAATTGTCGACTGTCTGCGCAAATGAGCCGGACGCAGCAACAGCAGCGACGGTAGCAATGGCGAAGAGCGATGCCACTCGATTCAATTTTTTCATGATTCTCCTCTCAAGCAAAGCTGCAGTTGCACTGCGCGTGCCCAATGTTTGAACAAAAGCCTAGCAGACCATCGCAATGCGGGTTTCTACCAGGGACACATCGATTGTGCCATAGGGCACCGATGGCTTCGTATTGTGGCGGCGCTCGCTCATTCGGCAATCGTCACTGTTGCGCGACTGCTACAGCTGCAGGCCTTTAGAATCCCACTTCCTGTTTCAAACAAAGCAGGCCCGCCCGAAAGGCGTGAGCCGAGCACAAGCGCATGACCCAGTTCGCCAAGGAAACACTGCCCATCAGCCTCGAAGAGGAAATGCGGCGTTCATACCTCGATTACGCCATGAGCGTGATTGTTGGCCGTGCCCTACCCGATGCCCGCGACGGCCTCAAGCCTGTTCACAGGCGCGTGCTGTTCGCAATGCACGTGTTGAACAACGATTGGAATCGGCCATACAAAAAGTCCGCCCGTATCGTTGGCGACGTGATCGGTAAATATCACCCGCACGGCGACACGGCGGTGTACGACACGATTGTGCGCATGGCGCAGGATTTTTCGCTGCGCCACATGTTGGTCGATGGCCAGGGCAATTTCGGTTCGGTCGACGGCGATAACGCTGCCGCGATGCGTTACACCGAAATCCGTCTGTCCAAGATTGCACATGAAATGCTGGCGGATATTGACAAAGAAACCGTCAATTTCGGCCCCAACTATGACGGCTCGGAAAGTGAGCCGTTGGTGTTACCCAGCCGGCTGCCCAATTTGCTGGTCAATGGTTCGACCGGCATTGCGGTCGGCATGGCAACGAATATCCCGCCGCACAACCTTAACGAGGTCGTGGACGCTTGCCTGCACTCGCTGAAAAATCCGGATGTCACCATCGACGAGTTGATGGAAATCATCCCGGCACCCGACTTCCCGACCGCCGGCATCATCTATGGCCTGACCGGCGCACGTGACGGCTACCGCACCGGGCGCGGCAAGGTGGTGATGCGGGCCAAGGTCCACTTCGAGGACATCGACAAGGGTTCGCGCCAATCGATCATCGTTGACGAGCTTCCCTATCAGGTCAACAAAAAGACCTTGCTGGAACGCATCGCCGAGCTGGTGCACGAAAAGAAGATCGAAGGCATCAGCCACATCCAGGACGAGAGTGACAAGTCCGGCATGCGGGTGGTGATCGAACTGAAGCGCGGCGAAGTGCCCGAAGTGGTGCTGAACAACCTGTACAAACAGACCCAGCTGCAAGACACCTTCGGCATGAATATGGTGGCCCTGATCGACGGCCAGCCCAAGCTGTGCAATCTGAAGGACCTGATCATCGTGTTCCTGGAGCATCGCCGTGAAGTGGTGACGCGCCGGACAATTTTCGAGCTGCGCAAAGCGCGCGAACGCGGTCATGTGCTGGAAGGCCTGGCCGTGGCAATGGCCAATATCGATGAGTTCATCGCCACCATCAAGGCTTCGCCGACCCCGCCGGTCGCCAAAGCGGCCTTGATGGCCAAGAGTTGGGACTCCTCGCTGGTGCGCGAGATGCTGGCGCGCGCCGAAGGCGACACTGAAGGTGGCCGCAACGCCTACCGTCCGGCCGGCTTGCCCGCCATTTTTGGCATGCAAAACGACGGGCTGTACCGATTGTCGGACGACCAGGCCGGCGAGATTCTGCAGATGCGTCTGCAGCGCTTGACCGGGCTGGAGCAGGACAAGATCGTCGCCGAGTACAAGGAAATCATGCTGGAGATCGCCGATCTGCTGCATATCCTGGCTCACGCCGAGCGCGTCACCACCATCATCAGCGAAGAGCTGGTGCAGGTGCGCCAAGAGTTCGGCCAGACCAAGCTTGGTGCCCGCCGCAGCGCGATCGAACACAACCCGCAAGAACTCGGCACCGAGGACTTAATCACGCCGACCGACATGGTGGTGACGCTATCGCACACCGGCTACATCAAGAGCCAGGCGCTGTCCGAGTACCGGGCGCAAAAGCGCGGCGGTCGGGGCAAGCAGGCTACGCAAACCAAGGACGACGACTGGGTCGACCAGCTCTTCATCGCCAACACGCACGACTGGATCCTGTGTTTCAGCAACCGCGGACGGGTCTATTGGTTGAAGGTCTGGGAAGTGCCGCAGGGCTCGCGCAACTCGCGCGGCCGGCCTATCGTCAATATGTTCCCGCTGCAGCAGGACGAAAAAATCACCGTCGTGCTGCCGCTGACGGGCGAATTCCGCGTCTTCCCTGAGGGCCATTTCATCTTCATGGCCACCGCTTTGGGCACGGTCAAGAAGACCTCGCTGGAAGACTTCGCCAACCCGCGCAAGTCCGGCATCATCGCGATCGCCCTGGATGAGGGCGACCACCTGATCGGTGCCGCGCTGACCGATGGCAAGCATGACGTGATGCTGTTCAGCGACGGCGGCAAGGCGGTGCGCTTCGATGAAGACGATGTGCGCTCGCTGGGCCGAACGGCGCGCGGCGTGCGCGGCATGATGCTGGAACCCGAGCAGCGCCTGATTGCCATGTTGGTGGCCGAAAATGACGGCACCCAGTCAGTCCTGACCGCTACCGAAAACGGCTATGGCAAGCGCACCAATATCCTTGAGTACACGCGCCACGGCCGCGGCACCAAGGGCATGATCGCGATCCAGCAAACCGAGCGCAATGGCCGGGTGGTCGCGGCCACGCTGGTGCGCGCCGAGGACGAGATCATGCTGATCACCGACCGCGGCGTGCTGGTACGCACTCGCGTCTCGGAGATCCGGGAACTCGGCCGTGCCACCCAAGGCGTGACCCTGATCGCCCTGGATGAAGGCACTAAGCTGTCAGGCCTGCAGCGCATTGTCGAGAACGATGCTGTTGAAGGTGCTACAGATTCTGAAACCCTGACCGACGACGGCGCATCACCGAATGATGACGCCGCTGCCGACACCACGACCAAGGAATAAGCTTGAACAAATCCCTGAAAATGCTGGCCGTTGCGGCCCTGCTGTGTTCCGCCAACCTGAGCTTTGCCCAAGGTGCCGCCCTGCCAAGCAGCGCAGCGCAGGCCTCGTCGCCGGCCAAGAAGGAGCTGATTGCCAAGCTGCTGGTGCTGCAGCAACCCGGCATCGAGATGCTCACGCGCAACATCCTGCAGCAGCCGCTCGCTGGTCTGATGCAAAGCGCTGGCGGTGCCCTGCAGCAAGTACCGGCAGACAAGCGTGAAGCGGTCGGCAAGGCAATTGAAGCCGACTTGAAGAAATTCTTCGACGACAACGCACCGATGATGAAGGAGCGGGCCATCAAGCTGTCGCCCACCACCATCGGCGTGGTGCTCGACGAGCGCTTCTCCGAAGACGAGTTGAAGCAAGTGTTGACTTGGCTGGAGTCACCGGTCAGCAAGAAGTTCGGGCAAGTCAATGGTGAGTTGCAAAAAGTCCTGACCGAAAAGCTGATGGCAGATGTCGGCGGCACCTTGGATACCCGCTTCAAAACACTGCAACAAGGCGTCGCCAAGCAATTGGGCGTGACAGCGCCCAAGGCGACCGCGCCTGCACCGGCGGCCTCGGCC
>JBIIVZ010000153.1:0-5961 GCA_044339175.1 Roseateles sp. | reverse complement strand
TGATCAAGCGGATCAGCTGAAGGTTGAGGGCTCTCCGGGCTTATCTGGCCGAGGCCTGTTTGGGCACCATGCGAGCCAGCTCGTCTTCGCTGAGGATTTCGAAGGCGCGCACGACCTTTTTGACGCCGCCCACGCCGCGGGCGATTTCGACCGCGCGGGTCGCTTCACGCTCCGATACGCGTCCCATGATGAAGACGTCGCCGCGTTCGACAACGACGTAAAACGCGTTTGAAATCAAGTCGCGGGCGTCGACGAGGTTGGCTCGGATTTTGGTGGCGATCAAGACGTCGTTGGAGCGGCTGCCCAGCGAGCTGTTGCCCATCACGGTGGTTTCGTTGAGCACGCGCTGCACGTTTTCAATGCCGCTGGCGATGCTGGTTAGCGTCGCCTGATCTGCCTCGTTGCGAGCTTCGCCGGTGATCAACACCAGCCGGTTGTAGCTGTTGAGGCTGATGTGGACGCGGTCACCCAACTGTTCTCTGATGCGCGAGCCGGCTTTTAATTCAATGCCTTGATCCTCCAACTGCGTTCCCGAGGTGCGGCGGTCGGTGGCCATCAGGGCACCGCCCACCATCGCACCACCCAGCACCAGCGGGGCACAGGCACTGCTCAGCAGCGCGGCTGCCAGGGTGGCGAGGAGTACTCTGCGGCCGGACGTCGGAGTCAGCGGCTTGATCGGCAAATTCATTGAATTCCTTTGGGTTTAGGGCTCGTCGGCACCCAGCAATTGCAGGTCCACGGCGTCGCACAAACAATGCGACAAGAGCCGGTGCGCTTCGGCAACGCGTGCCGAGCGGCTGTGGTGCACACGGATGTGCACATCGGTATCGAGCAGCAGCGGGCGCAACTCGTCGTCTTGGGCGCTGGTCAAGGCAATCACGCTCATGTCCTGGGCGTGGGCAGCTTCCAGAATTGCCGCCCAATTGGCGCGGCTGGCGAGTTGCGATTCGAACAACAGCAGCAGATCGCCGGGATGGCCTTGCGTTTGCACTTGGCGTGCCAGTGCAGCGTCCGGGGCAAAGCCGTGTGCCAGGGCATCCAGGCTCCAGGCCGCCAGGCCGGGCCGGTCTTGCTCGAAGCGGCCGACCAACAAAGCGGCCATATATTGAGCATCGAGTGCCGACAAACCGAGTCCGCAGCAAAGCACCCGACCACCGCCGGTGATGCCGTCAATCAACAGTTGCGTGGCAGTGGCCAAGGGCCGCGACAGGTGTTCGGCAACCTGATAAAACAGGTCGGCGCTTTCGAAGAATTGCTGCTGTATGCGTTGCTCTAACATTTGCGCGGATCATAAAGCAGTGGAAACCCTGGTCAGCGTGGGTGCCGCGCACGTTAGTCGGTATCGAAGGCAGCCACCAACCATTCAATCTGATCGCCGTCGATGGCGATCACATCGAAGCGGCAGGGGGGCGGGGTGGCGTGGCGCAGCAGGTAGTGGCTGGCGGCGTAGATGAGCTTGCGCTGTTTTTTGGGTGTCACGCTGGCCGCCGCGCCGCCATGTGTCAGCCCGGCGCGTGCGCGCACCTCGACAAAAACCACCGTACCGTCACGATCTTGCAGAATCAGGTCGACCTCGCCGGCGCGCGCACCCGGCCCTGCGGCGACCCGATAATTGCGCTCCAGCAGGCGCAGGCCGTGGCGCTGCAAAAACTGCAGCGCCAGGCCTTCCGCCTCGACACCGCGAATCGCGCGGGCTGGCCGCGTCACTCTGTCTGCGCCGTCTGCGCATTCAGCGCCAGTCATGCTGCCAGCACTTTTCACGCCAATTTTTGGAGCGCCCCACTTGAACATTGATGTCTCCCTGCTGATGCAGGCCGCTGCCGCCGCCGCTGGTGCTCAGCAGTATCCTGCCGCCACACTTTATGTGGTGGCCACGCCGATCGGTAATTTGGCGGACATCAGCTTTCGTGCTGCCCATGTGCTTGGCCTGATGGATGCCGTGGCCTGTGAGGACACGCGCGTCAGCGCCGGCCTGCTGCGCCATCTGGGCTTGCACCGGCCTTTGATCGCCCTGCATCAGCACAACGAGCATGAGGCCAGTGCCGCCTTGATCGCCCGGTTGCAGCGCGGCGAGCGCATTGCCTACATCAGCGATGCCGGCACGCCTGCCATCTCCGACCCCGGCGCGGTGCTGGTGGCGGCGGTCGCAGCCGCCGGTCTGCGGGTGTTGCCGATTCCGGGCGCCAGCAGCACGGTCACGGCGCTCAGCGTGGCTGGCGATGTGGTGGCCAAGGGTTTTGAGTTTGCCGGCTTTTTGCCGACCAAGGCGCTGGAGCGGCGGGCGGTGTTGCAAACGCTGTGCGGCAGCCCGCGCAGCCAGGTTTTGTTCGAGGCACCGCATCGCATCAAGGCGGTGATCGATTTGTTGGCGGAACTTTGCCCGGCGCAGCGCGTCACCGTCTGCCGCGAGTTGACCAAGCAATTCGAAACTGTCCACACCGCGCTGGCGGCCGATCTGCCGGGCTGGATGGCGGCCGATGCGCAGCGCGAACGGGGCGAATTTGTGCTGGTCCTGCATGCGGTGCGGGCGGAGGCTGCCGCCGACGGCGAATTGCCGGCCGAAGCGCTGCGTGTGTTGAACCTGCTGCTGGTCGATTTACCGCTGAAGCAGGCGGTGGCGCTGGCGGCAGAAATCAGCGGCAGTTCACGTAACCGGCTGTACGACTTTGCGCTGGAGCAGAAAAAGTCGCGCGAAATTTGACGCCCGCTTTGACATCTGGATTGACGTCTGCATTAACGCCCGCACAAGGGGCCACGGCCACCACCTGACCCTTGCAGATTCGGCTATCTCCTTGCGCTGGCCCGGGGCGGAGCAGCCGAAATGGCGATTTTGGTGTTGGCGCTCCTACAATCAGGTCATGATTTCGCGCGAACCCACCATTGCCCGCCTCGTAGCAGCCCGCAGCCAGTTGCTGGAGCCTTACGGTCTGAGTGAACCGATGCTGGCGAAAGCCCTGCGTCTGATCACCGAGCATCGCGTCGATGACGCCGATCTTTACTTCCAGACGACCCGTTCCGAGGGCTGGAGCCTTGAAGAAGGCATCGTCAAAAGCGGCAGCTTCAGCATCGACCAGGGCGTCGGCGTGCGCGCAGTGGCCGGCGAGAAAACCGCTTTTGCCTACTCTGACGACATTTCCGAAGCGGCCATCATTGATGCCGCGCTGACGGTGCGCACGATTGCCGCAGCCGGCTTGAGCCGCAAGGTCAAGGTGCCGAGCAAGGCGACGGTGGCCCGCAGTCGCGCGTTGTACGGCGCGGCCGACCCGATCGCCAGCCTCGACAGCACCGAGAAGGTGGCGATGCTGGAGCGCGCCGAGCGCATGGCTCGTGCCAAAGACCCCCGCGTGGCTCAAGTGATGGCCGGTCTGGCGGCTGAGCATGAAGTGATTCTGGTGGCGCGTGCCGACGGCACGATGGCGGCCGATGTTCGCCCGATGGTGCGCTTGTCGGTGACGGTGATCGCCGAGAGCAATGGCCGGCGCGAGGTTGGCTCCGGCGGTGGCGGCGGCCGCTTCGGCTTGGCCTATTTCACGGACGAGATGATTTCAAGCTACGTCGATCATGCGGTCAACGCGGCGCTGACCAATCTGGAGTCGCGCCCGGCCCCGGCCGGCGAGATGACTGTGGTGCTCGGCCCCGGCTGGCCCGGCGTGCTTTTGCACGAGGCCATCGGCCATGGTTTGGAAGGCGACTTCAACCGCAAGGGCAGTTCCGCTTTTGCCGGTCGCATCGGCCAGCGTGTGGCCGCCAAGGGCGTGACGGTGCTGGACGACGGCACGCTGCCAGACCGCCGCGGCTCGCTCAACGTGGACGACGAAGGTTGCGCCTCGCAGCGCAATGTCCTGATCGAAGACGGCATTTTGAAGGGCTACATCCAGGACGCGATGAATGCGCGGCTGATGAAAGTCGCCCCGACCGGCAACGGCAGGCGCGAAAGCTACGCCCATGTGCCAATGCCGCGTATGACCAACACTTATATGTTGGGCGGTAACAAAGACCCGCAAGAAATCATCGCCAGCATCAAAAAGGGCATTTACGCCACCAACTTTGGCGGTGGTCAGGTCGACATCACCAGCGGCAAGTTCGTGTTCTCGGCCAACGAGGCCTTCTGGGTCGAGAACGGCAAGATTCTGTATCCGGTCAAGGGTGCCACCATCATCGGCAGCGGCCCCGAGGCGCTGACGCGCGTGACGATGATAGGCAACGATATGCAGCTCGACACCGGCGTCGGCGTGTGCGGCAAAGAAGGCCAGAGCATCCCGGTCGGCGTCGGCCAACCGACCTTGCGTATCGATGGGCTGACGGTGGGCGGCACTGCTTGATGGGCCAGCCGTCGGTCGCGGGCCCGAATGTCCCGAAAGGGCGCAAATTTTTGCGTGCTACATTCAAGCGCATGTTGTCGACAAAGTTCTTCTTTTTTACTTGGTTCTCATACCGCACCGGCGGCAGAGAGGCGAGCGCGTAACCCGACAACGCATCCAACTTCTGCAAACCGCCAGGTACTCACCGGGCGGTTTTTTTTTGCCCTGTCGTCATTTCTTCCGCTATCTGTTCACTGATTCAGCACTTGAAAGAGGTTTAGCCCATGAATGCCAAGATTGCCAAAGCCGAGCACGAACGTGGCTACTCGCCCCAAGACAAAACCAGCATGACCGACGACGAGCGCATCCTCGACATCACGCCGCTGCCGCCACCTGAGCATCTGATCCGGTTCTTCCCGATTCGGGGCACGCCGATGGAGCCGTTGATTTCAGGTACCCGTGGGCGTATCCGCCAGATCATGCAGCGCAAGGACGACCGGCTGTTGGTCGTCATCGGACCTTGCTCGATTCACGACCCGGCGGCCGCGTTGGAGTACGCCAAGCGCCTGCAAGTGCAGCGTGAGAAGTACGCTGGCACGCTGGAAATCGTCATGCGCGTCTATTTCGAAAAGCCGCGCACGACGGTCGGCTGGAAGGGCTTGATCAACGACCCCTATCTGGACGAGAGCTATCGCATCGACGAAGGTCTGCGGATTGCCCGCCAATTGCTGCTGGAAATCAACCGCCTGGGTGTCCCGGCCGGCTCGGAATTTCTGGACGTGATTTCGCCGCAATACATCGGTGACCTGATTTCCTGGGGTGCCATCGGTGCACGTACGACCGAAAGCCAGGTGCACCGCGAACTCGCTTCGGGGCTGTCGGCACCGATCGGGTTCAAGAACGGCACCGACGGCAACATCAAGATCGCCACCGATGCGATTCAAGCGGCGGCTGGCGCGCACCACTTTTTGTCGGTGCACAAGAACGGCCAAGTGGCGATCGTCGAGACGGCGGGCAACAAGGATTGCCACGTGATCTTGCGCGGCGGCAAAGCGCCCAATTACGACTCTGACAGCGTGACGGCCGCCTGTCGGGACTTGGCCGCAGCCAAGTTGACCCCGGCGCTGATGATCGATTGCTCGCATGCGAACAGCGCCAAGCAGCACCAACGCCAACTGGATGTGGCGCGCGACATTGCCGACCAATTGCGTGCGGGCAGCCAGCAGATTTTCGGTGTGATGGTGGAGAGCCATCTGCACGACGGCGCGCAGAAGTTCACGCCCGGCAGGGATGACCCGAGCCAGTTGGAATACGGCAAGAGCATCACCGACGCCTGCTTGGGCTGGGATGACTCGCTCGAAGTGCTGGAGGTTTTGAGCGCCGCCGTCAAGGCTGCGCGCGCTTGAGGGATTGAGTCAAAATCAGGCTCCGCAGTCAATCAACAAGGATCAGCCATGCGCAGCGAGGTCAAAGTCGTTTTCGGCCCGGCTCAGGAGTTCGACCTCGTCGTCGATGCCAGTGAGGTGCTGTCGTTCGAGGCCGCCCGGCGGTGGCTGGACGAGCAGTTCGTCAAGAACGAATGCGAACCGATGCGCGGCTCCGGCAAGGTCTTGATTGCCGACAAGATTTTCGGTATCGCAGCCGCCGTGGGGCCGGCGGC